>NZ_JCAXET010000012.1:0-196327 GCF_059758525.1 Metabacillus sp. GQ13 | reverse complement strand
GAATTCAAATGCTTTTTTATTTGTTTATCTTTGTAATTGTAATCCTTCCATCCGTACTATATATATCCTTATCATAAGCAGAAAATGGTTCCACGTTTTTTTGCAATTAAAACAATTCTGATTTAGCCATTATTTGTTATTCCCGACCTTCCCTATTACATCATCCATGCTTACAAATCCGAAGTGACGGCTATCTCGACTTTGTAGCCGATTATCTCCAATAACAAAAATAAATCCTTTAGGAATCCTCGTTTTATTGGTAATTTGTTTTAGAGTAAAGTTTCCGGTTTGCTTCATTACCTCTGTCTTTTCTTCAAGTGATAAAAATGGTTCATTAACAGCCTTACCATTTACAAAAAGCTGATCATCCTCATAATGAATCTCATCCTCAGGTAAGCCAATAACTCTTTTTACATAAATTTCCTCACTATTGGGCGGATGGAAGACCACGACATCAAACCTTTTTAGTGAATTAAAATAAATACCTAGTTTATTAATGGAAAGCATTTTACCTTCCTCATATGTTGGTTGCATAGAAATTCCTTCGACTTTATATTCAACAAAGATCAGATTTTTTAAGATGACTGCGGTAAAACAAATTCCAATTGTTGTAAGAGCAATTCCGCGCTTTTTCATGATACCCTCCTACTCATTTGCCTTCTCCTTTTTTACGGTCATCGTTTTATTTAAATGTCCTTCAACTTTCTTTCCTGCAAACCATAATAAAAAAATCACAAAAGCGACAATGATCGATCTAATTGGCTGCGTTATTAAAGCACGTAAATCCTGGCCCATAAAACTCACAATAAAGATCATAACAAACTTTCCGACTAAAACAGCTAATATAAACTGCCAATAGCTTATTCTTGAGAGACCTGCTACTACATTTATTGCAGCAGATGGAGTGAACGGAAAACACAAAATAAGAAATAAAGGGCTGAAACCTCTCCGTTCTATCCATATTAATAATCTCTTAATTGTTTTTTTATCTTGTAACCGTCTAAAGAATTGCCAATTTCGAACCTTTCTCATGATAAAAAAGACAATAATAGCGCCTGAACATGCACCAATCCATGATAAGAAAAACCCCATCCATAAACCAAATGAATTAACATTTGCAACAATGAATATGACAAGTGGCAAAAACGGTAAAAATGCTTCTAATAATGGTAATATTATTGCAAAAAAAGGACCCAATGAACGGTAGGTTTCAAATAGTTCCATTAGTTTATCTAGAGAAAAAAATTCCTGTAGTGTTTCGGGGTTCATGGTATGCTCCTCAAATCCTTTGTATCTATTTTACACATTAATGTTAAAACTTAAAAGGAAACAAGTAAAATATTACTTGCGAAATCATAAAAAAAAGTGTAAGCTAATAAAACGAACGTGTGTTCTATTAAGAAAGGGGTCATTTTTGTGACTAGAATACCTTCCGAAATTCGCGACATGATTGAACAAGCAATTTATTTACCAATGGCAATTTCGATTTTCAATCGCGATTTATCCGTAATCCAAAAAAGTCCGTTTAAGCTTCATCAACCCTACCTGGCCCTTGTAGAAGAATCACTAAAGCTTATCCAAAAGGACCTCGCTATGGTTAAACAAGAACTTTATAAACAAAATATAAAAGTACATCAGGTGGAACGAGATGAAGCTTTTACTCTTTATTCATTTATATATAATGGCTATGAAGAAAAACATAATTATTTTAATCCAAGAATTCGCAACAAGGTTTGTGAACTTATGGAGATTTATTTATTCAAGCCCTATAAATAAATCTCCTACCTATCCATACCCATAATCTTAACAATTTAAAAGGAATAAGGTTCATCTTACATTTCCTGAATCCATCAAACTAGTTACTTTCCATAAATTCTTCAAAGTATCTCACTTTCTACAAGACACCACCAACCTAGTCTCCCCTTCTTTCGAATTTACCAAGTATAATTTTTTCAGTTTTACAAAAAATAAGAAAACCTTATGATTTTTATTATTTATTTTGTTTTTTACTCTAACTTTAGCTACTAATTATTTCAATATTCAAACGAACAGTTTAATTGACAATAAAACCGCATTAAATTATTCTAATTAAGTTATTTTTAAAACCGATAAACTAACTGGGGGTTATAACATGAAAAAATCACTCATTTCTTTATTTACCATTTTATTGATCTTAGCTTTATCAGCATGTGGTGCGCAAGAAGAGAAAGACACCACTGGAGAGAAAAAAGCATCGTTATACGATCAAATAAAGGAAAACGGTGAGATTACAATTGGTACAGAAGGAACCTATGCACCATTCACGTTCCATGACGAATCTGATAACCTAACCGGATTCGATATTGAAATAGCAAGAGAAGTTTTTAAACGTCTGGATATCAAACCTAATTTTATTGAAACAAAATGGGATGGAATAATTGCAGGTCTTGATGCTAAACGATATGACATGGTTGCTAATCAGGTAGCTATACGCCCTGAACGATTAGAAAAATATGATATGTCTGATCCCTATATCGTTTCAAAGGCTGTACTTATTGTTCGTGAAGATAACAACGAAATCAAAACCCTAGAGGATTTAGATGGAAAAAAAGTTGGACAATCTCTTGACAGTAATTACCGTAAAATGGCAGAAGAACATGGTGCAACAAATACAGTTATTGATGGCTTTAATCAAGCAATCGACCTTCTTGTATCAAAGCGAATTGATGCAACGATCAATGATAGTTTGTCTTACCTTGATTTAGTAAAGCAACGTCCTGATCTACCAATTAAATCAGTTTATGAAGAAGAGAATGCTACAAGTAACGCCTTCTTATTTCGCAAAGATAACAAAGAACTAGTTGAAGCCGTTAACGGTGCTTTAGCAGCTATGAAAGAAGACGGTACGTATTTAAAGATTTCCGAAAAGTGGTTCGGAACTGACGTATCCAAGTAAAGGAATTGATGTGTGATGTTTACCGACGAACGAGCAGAACGTATTATAGGAATCCTTAGTGATTCCTTTTTTCCACTTTTAAAAGCAGGTATTTATTTTACGATCCCATTAACATTGATTGCATTTGTATTAGGACTTATATTGGCTTTTCTTACGGCCCTAGCACGACTTTCAAACTTTAAGCCCTTAGTGGCTATAGCAACAATTTACGTTTGGGTATTTAGAGGAACACCGTTGCTGGTTCAATTATTTATTTTATTTTATGGATTACCTAGCATGGGGATAACACTTGATCCCTTTCCTGCAGCTATTATCGGATTTACGTTAAACAAGGGGGCATATAGCTCCGAAATAATCCGTGCCGCCATTCTTTCGATTTCAAAAGGTCAATGGGAAGCAGCCTATTCGATCGGAATGACTAAATCACAAGCTATGAGGAGAGTTATCCTACCTCAGGCTGTTCGAGTCAGTATTCCACCACTCGGAAATTCATTTATCAGTCTAGTAAAGGATACATCACTCGCAGCAACGATTACAGTGACAGAGATGTTTCAAAAAGGTCAACAAATTTCATCTGTCACATATGAACCGCTATGGCTTTATATAGAAGTGGCATTTATTTATTTAATGTTCAGTACGGTTCTCTCTTATGCGCAATCTAAACTCGAACATCGCTATGATCGATCGGTCGCTAAATAATGGAGGTCTATCATGATTACAATTAATAGGCTATATAAAAAGTTTAACGATTTAGAGGTTTTGAAAGGAATTGACCTTTCAGTTGAAAAAGGGACGACAGCTGTCGTTATTGGTCCATCTGGTTCTGGGAAAACAACCCTACTACGTTGCTTAAATCTTCTTGAGATTCCTGACAAAGGGACAATCTCTTTAGGAGAAAAACATATAGAATTTACTGATAAAAATAATAAATTATCTTCTTCACAGATTACTGCATTCCGAAAACAATCAGGAATGGTTTTTCAAAATTATAGCCTCTTCCCACATTTTACAGCTCTTGAGAATGTGATGGAGGGACAATTAACCGTTTTAAAACGTTCAAAAAGTGAAGCAAAAAATAAAGCTCTTGATTTACTAGAAAAAGTAGGTCTTAAAGACCGTTCAGACATGTATCCTCATCAATTATCTGGTGGCCAACAACAACGGATTGGTATTGCTAGAGCAATGGCAATCGATCCCAATGTCCTGCTTTTCGACGAACCCACATCTGCTCTTGATCCTGAGCTAGTCGGAGAAGTACTCAAGGTCATGAAAGAATTATCAGAAGAAGGCATGACCATGGTCGTTGTCACACATGAAATGCAATTTGCTCGTGAAGTTGCGGATCAGGTTATCTTTATGGACAATGGAGTTGTTGTGGAAAAAGGTACTCCTGAAGAAGTATTTGGTAACACACAGAACCCTCGAACGAAACAATTTTTAAATAAAGTTAATGCTAGGTGACAAAGAAAAGCGAAAGGCGCCCGGTTATCGGCGACAAGCATAAGACGAGCCGGCCGGAATGTTGCTCTTTAACCTTCTGGACGGATTGGCTTATGGCTCGAGCCGATGGCGCCTGGAGCTAGACACATTGAAAAGCGGAAGGCGCCCGGTTATCGGCGACAAGCATAAGACAAGCCGGCCGGAATGTTGCTCTTTAACCTTCTGGACGGATTGGCTTATGGCTCGAGCCGATGGCGCCTGGAGCTAGACACATTGAAAAGCGGAAGGCGCCTGATCATCTGCGACAAGCATAAGACGAGCCGGCCGGAATGTTGCTCTTTAACCTTCTGGACGGATTGGCTTATGGCTCGAGTCGATGGAGCCAGGAGCTAGAGAACTAAATAGCAGTAAAAGCGCTAGGTTCTTGATCATCCCCGACAACAACTTTCCTTAACTAGTAAAAAGTGCTAGGGTCCAAGGTGCCCTAAACACACAAAAGCTATCCGTTTGCCGGATAGCTTTTGTTATAAGCACCCATCTATTGTTCAATCAGGTACTCTACTTTTCTAGTTAATTTAAGAGTTTTGCTATGGTATCAATTTTATAAATTTCAAGAAACAATTCCATAATAGATCTTCAGATCGCCTTATGTAAAGCGATGAAATTCTCTTATCATTTGTTCATAAAAAGCACTAAATTCCTTTTCTCCCTTTGGGGAAAGGTACATATTCATTTTTCTTTGTTCTTGTTCGATTCTTGATGAAATAATTGTTCGAAGTTGTGCTGTGCGAAAGAGTTGATTCTCAAAGGACCCTACTGACATTGTAAGGATTACTTTTTCACCATTTGAAAAGGTTACAATTGTATCATCGTGTTTTGCACCTAAATATTCTTTTACATAACTATGTGCCAGCCATGCACACTGCGGTCTTGTTGAGGATGTCGTGGGGAAAAAATAAATTGAATTAGCAGGGTCAACTACAATTGGGGGTTTATGAGTCACACCCATAAGTTCTTTTGTACCATCCTTTCTTCCAATATAGCTACTTGAAAAATACCTACAACTCTGATCAATAACGTCCATTGGTCGTTTCGGAACGACAAAAGATTTCTCAACCTCATAAATTTCAGTATACATCTTGTTTTCAGCAGGTAGGACAGCCATTGTAAAACGATTAATAATGTAATCATCTACATTCTGTTTCTTATCATTCACGTTCTAGCACCCCTTACTAAATTATTAGGTAATATACCCCACACCTAATGTAGCATATTAAGGAAGAAATTTCTATAAATTTGGAAAATTCAAAATAAAAAATAATATTTATGACCTATTGATTCTTAAATAATTGTATATACAATTATTATTCTATTCCTATTGACCTGTTTTTCAAACAAAATCCCTCAAGATAAGTTATTTATAGACATCAATCAATCTACTAATTAAGAAACATCCTCAATATCAAGCTTTTAATAATTATTCCTGTAAAATTATTAAAAAATTTTAAATATTTAGTTGATTTCTACTGACTTATTCCATACAATATAAAAAAGGCATCAGGGGTGATCTTAAATGAAAAATAAAAAGTCCTCTTACACTGAGATCATGAAGTCCCGTAACACAATGAAAAACGTTCCATCTGAGCATCCTGTATTAGACATGTATATTCAAATGGTTTTAGACGAGTCGCTATTTATCAGGAAAATGGCTTTGCTAGAAGAACGTATTGATGATGCACTTGACACGAATAACAAATCATTATTTATGAATTTATCGAAAGAATACAAAGTATTACGTAAGTTCGGATAGAGATTGCCATTATGGCAGTCTCTATTTTTTTGTTTTTATCTATAATCACTATTCAAAAGGAGTTTTCCAATTAAGAAGTTTATGAATCTACAGTCCGGGTACTTAATTTATAGTAACGATTTTACAAATAGGGAGGAGTTTAAAAATGGACAACCAAAATAAAAACATTGAAGGTGTTTACGATACTGAACAGGAAGCCATTTTAGCTGTTGAGGATCTTAAACGACAAGGATACAGAGCAGAAGAGATCTCCGTTATTAGTAAAAATCGTGAGGATGTCGATTTTATCACAGAAGAGACTGGGACAAAAGCAGGTGCTGGCGCTGCAACAGGTGCAGTAACAGGTGGTACACTTGGGGGCTTAACTGGTTTATTAGCAGGCGTCGGAGCACTTGCCATCCCTGGAATTGGACCTATCATTGCAGCAGGACCTATAGCCGCTACCCTTACTGGTGTAGCCGCAGGAGCAGGAGTTGGTAGTCTTACTGGCGCACTCATCGGTATGGGCATACCTGAGGATGAGGCAAAGATTTATGATGAATCCGTAAAGGAAGGTAAAATCTTAGTACTAGTTGAGCGAAAAGAAGAGATCATTGAAGACATTGAGCAAAATGCACCTCTAGAAATGGACACAACAGCTGTTGATGGTACTGTTATCCCTAAGAAGGATTACAATAATTATCAGGATCGAGATCCATCTGAAAATGAACATGACAATAGAACAACACCTACAGGAATTCATCCTGATCAGAAATGGTCTTAAAAAAAGATCATCTTGGAATAGATAAACAAGAGGACCCGATAAAGTTACCGGGTCCTCTTGTCTTTGTGGAGTTTTAGTCTTTTTCGATCTTAGCTTGCCCATACTCCTCTAAATAAAGGATTCTCTCTAACATCGTTGGATGGGTGTAACGGAAGATCTTCACCAGGGAAGGTGGATTTACTTGACTTAAGCCTGCTCTAGATAATTCCTGGAATGAGCTTACTGCAGCTTCATGATTATTAGTCATCTCAATTGCATACATATCGGCAGACTTCTCCTGATATCTAGCAACTGTATTTGATAAAGGGCTCGAAGCGAATGTTAACACACCTAATAATAGCAAAAACAGAGGGAATGCCGTTAATTCACTTATTGATCGAATCTTAAGCAGTGACCCGTGATGTTTGACCAGGTATCTCATCAATCGATGAATAAGGAATAACCCAACTAAGCTCAAGCATAAATACCCCGCTATCCCGACATAAATATGCTTCATAACATAATGGCCCATTTCATGTGCCATTATAAATAAAATTTCCTCATCACTTAGTCTTTTTAAGGTTGTATCCCATAACACGATTCTTGAATTAGATCCTATTCCAGTAACATACGCATTAAGAGCATTCGTTTTTTCTGACATATTCACTTCATACACATGTTCTGCAGGAATGTCTGCCTTATCTGCTATTGCGAGAATTTTCTCCTCTAGATCTTTATTTTGTAGTGGATAAAAATCATTATATAAAGGGTCAATTAAAACTGGTTGTACAAACATAAGGAACATCGAAAATGGAATCGAGAGCAACCATGCGTACAGCCACCATCTTTTTTCGAACCTTTTAATAAGCCAGTATAGCACAATGACAACGATTGTCATCATCGCGTAATTCACCCAAAAATCGATTAATTGATCCTTCATCCACGCCGAGAAAGACTGGGTTGTGATATTGTACGTCTTAGATATTTGATAACCAATCCATTCAACAGGAAAAGAAAGAATTGATACAAATAGCGATAACCAAAAAAAGTAAATAGCTGATTGTAAACTAAAAAACCTTGTCGTTGCATTTGACCAATCCTGCATCTTTCGGGAAATGCCCGTGATTAGAAAAACAAATAGTAAAAACCACTCAAATGGTATTGTCACAAAATATAGGAAATTTTTTATCGTTGAATACTCTTGTGATAAAAGGAGTTCTCTTCCAGACATGAACGTAGACGGATCTGCTGATGTCCCCTCAATAGCTTCTGGTACGCCAGAGCCAGAAAAAATGAATAAATACCAATATACACAAAGTCCATAGATAAAATAAAATAAGATCGATCTTGTTAACCATTTCCTCAATTGACAAAACCCTCCTTAAACAAGCTCTTATTCTATTGTAGTTTTTTGCTCATTTTTTTAGAACTTAAAAAGGTAGGCCTTATCTGATTGGAACTTGATAGAAACTTCAGATTCCAACTTCGTCTTTTTAGTTTTCCTATCAAATAAACATACTATACAAAACAAGTGTCCCAATCGAACCCATTACAACAATAATGACATTGGCACCAGTAAATGCAATAAGAATAGCAGCAACAGCACCAATCATTCCGAACATTAAATCATTACTAATTAAAAAAATACCTGGTACAATTAAAGCACCTAATGTTGCATATGGGACATTCTTTAATACATTTTGGACAAAAGGTGGTAATTTTAACTGACTTAAGGCGACAAGTGGGATCATTCTAGGGATATATGTAACAAGTCCCATTCCAATGATCATGAACAATATTGTTTTATCCATGTTGATCCACCTCTTTATTGTATTTTGAATAGATGAGTTCAACAATTATCGCTGAAACCAATGTTGAAAGAACAATTGACCAGCCAGTTGATATCATTTGTGTTGCATAGCATAACGAATTTAGAATCGCTGCTACTACTGCTAAATAGAGCACTTTCCGCTGCTTTTTAAGGGATGGGATTAACAATCCAATAAACATAGCATATAAAGCTATCCCCATACTTTCTTGTACATTCTCTGGAAGACTCGCACCAATCACAAACCCAATCCCAGAATTTACAACCCAACTAGCATAAGAAATCAACATTAATCCAAACAGATATCCAGCATTTACAGTTCCATCTTTCATTGAAGCAACTGTAAAGGTTTCATCTGTTAATCCAAATGAATAAAGGAGCTTTTTCCATAAGGAGTCTTCTTCAATCTTCTCACTTAATGAAGCAGATAATAAGAAATGACGAATGTTTACAATAAAAGTAGTGAAAATGATTTCAATTAATCCGGTTCCGACTGCAATCAAACTCAAAGCGATATATTGAGAGGCTCCTGCAAATACGATTAAGCTCATGAGTACTGTCTCTGAAAGAGATAAACCAGTAGACTTTGATAGTAAACCAAACGTTAATGCAACTGGTAAATATCCTATAGCTATACTAATTCCACCATGAACCCCCTGGAGAAAGCTAGATTGTTTTTTTATTAGAGTTGCTGTTGACAATAGTAAACCTCCTTTATAAAATTAGTCCATTCTTAGTTGTCATAAACCCTGAATCCAAGGTGTATTGGGAAAGAGGTTAAAGGTAATAAACAATTGACTTTACTATTTGAAAGACTTATTAAAGCTTGCTACATGAGAATTACACACTGTATTGAACTTATTTCAGGATTTATACAAGTGTTCTAAAGAGACAGTCTCCCATTTATCTACGAAATTCTCGACTTATCGATTTTTTGATAATAGTCACCATCAATCATTAAGAATAATAGATAAGTAAGTAACAGCTTGTTGATTCGTTTGTATGGTTTGCATATGTATGTGATTGATTGGCCTGAAATTTCATTGAATCACCTTTTTTCAACGTATATCTCTCACTATAAATCGAAAGTGTTGCTTCCCCATCGCAGACTAACAGGTACTCTTCCACACTTCCATGGTGACGATCAGAAGTATGTACACAGCCTGGGTTTAACTCCATATAAAAAATTTCAAACTTTTTAGAGGAATCAAATGGGAAATAAGGATACACTTGATATAAGTCATTATGCTCGGTAATAGCTGTCTTTTGATCAAGTCGTACTACAGAAACGGTTGGCTCTATTTCCTCTACTAATGAAGAAAAGGAAACTTGAAGACCATTAGCAATTTTCCACAACGTATTTACCGTTGGACTAGATTCTCCTTTTTCAATCTGAGAAAGCATTCCTTTACTCACTCCTGTTACAGTCGCAAGCTGGTCATAACTATATCCTCTGAGCTTTCGAATACTTATTAAATTCTCGGCAATCTGTGCTTGAATCGGCTTCATGAATACCCTCCATTCGCTCTTTGTATAGTATATTATACATCTGTATAATATAACAAATAAACCTTTTTCACATACCTTTTACTCTTTCCTTTCCTTGCTCTATAGGGTACAGTTTACATGTACCATTCGTACATAAATGGGATTATATCTTTTAAGATTTCGAGGTGAAGATATGTTAGCTTCTTACTATGAAAAAATTCAGGAACGTTTACAGCTAGTTTTTGATGTAGAGGCAGAAGTGATGGAATTGGTCGCAGATAAAATCTCTAAAAGCATCCAAAAGGGTGGCATTGTCCAATTATTTGGTTGTGGTCACTCACATATACTTACAGAAGAAGTCTTCTTTCGAGCCGGCGGTCTTGCTCCAATAAAACCAATTTTCATTGAACCATTAATGCTCCATGAAGGTGCTGTAAGATCCTCTATTTTAGAAAAACGTGATGACTATGTTATTCCTTTTATCGAAAAACAAGATATTCAGCCAAATGATATCGTCATTGTGATATCAACATCTGGCATCAATCCTGTACCAATTGATGTAGCCATCTATGCAAAAGAACAAGGCGCGACTGTCATTGGAATTTGTTCCTATGATTATACAGATCAAACATCCAGACATAAAAGTGGACAACTTCTCGTTGATGTTGTCGATGTTGCGATAAACAATTTTGCGGTCAAGGGGGATGCAATTCTTTCTTATCAACAAGTCGAGGTTCCCTTTTCACCTACTTCCACCATCACAGGTGCCGCTATTTTAAACGGAATAATGGCAGAAGCGATCAAAAAAATGGTTGATGATGACTTTGAACCACCAATCTTCTTAAGTGGGAATATCACAGGGGCCGAGGAGCATAATCATTTGCTGGTTCAGAAATATCGTGAACGGATAGAACTACTCAGCAAAGGAATTTGAATAGAAAAAAGAGGTTTACCGTGGGCAACCTCTTTTTTCATTTTCTTTCAATATTAATTTTGAACTTGTATTTATCCGCACGATAAGAAGACTCGACAAGCTCAAGTGGTTTACCATCTTCCAAAAACGTTTCTCTTTGGATAAGTAAAACTGGCACACCCTTTTTTACACCTAAGTGTATACTATCCTCTTCACTAACAAGGGCAGCCTCAACAGTCTGTGTAGCCTGGCCAATTTTCAAATGCAATACATCCTCTATATATGTATATAGGGATTTTTCTAATATATCTGGTGTTAACTGAGGAATCAGATTTACGGGAAGATAACTAGTCTCGATTGCTATCGGTTCTTCATTTGCTAAACGAATTCGTTTTATCTTATAGATAAGCTCATCTTTTTCCAGAGAAAGTCGTTCCCTAATATCTTTCTCTGCAGGAAAAATTTCAAAGTGTAATAGTTTATTTCCAGGTATTAAATGACGGGCTTTCATATCTTCTGTAAAACTGGTAAGGCCTTGTAAATTTTGTTCGAACTTTTGATTTGATACAAATGTTCCTTTCCCCTGTTCCCTATAGAGATATCCCTTATTTACTAAGTTTGTAATAGCTTGTCTAACAGTCATTCGGCTTATTTGATAGCTTTCTGACAGTTCTCGTTCAGAAGGTAATGCATCCCCAGGTACCAATTCTTCACTTTCAATGGTTGTTTTAATTTGCTCTTCTAACTGATAATACAAAGGCAGAGGAGAATTCTTGTCAATCACATATAGATCCCCTTTCAACGCTACTAATCAATAGTACCATTATATAAATAGTGTTACTTTTTTACAATTAATAAAAAGCGAGAAGCTACCTAAAATGACAAATTAGGTAGCCTCCATATCTTACATATTCCGTTTACAAATTCTAGATGGCAACGAATATTTACTTACGAATTTTCTCCATTTCATCTGCAACGAATTGAACTTGTGTTCCAACAATAACCTGAATACTGTTTGGTCCAACTATATTAATTCCCGGTATACCCGTAGATTTAATCTTAGATTGGTCTACCTCATCCATGTCTTTCACTTCAATTCTTAAACGTGTAACACAGTTGTCAACAGAGGTAACATTCGCATCTCCGCCTAAGCCATCATAAATCTTAGCAGCCATCACAGCGAATTTTCCACCATTAGAATTGCTTTCTTCTACTTCCTCTTCTCCTTCAGTACCTTCTTCTCTACCAGGAGTTACTAAATTGAATTTAGTAATCAGGAATCTAAATAATACATAGTAAATAATGGCAACTACGAGCCCTTGAAGTAATAACATAAAAGGTTGATTAGCTAATGGTAATCTTGAACTTAAAACAAAATCTACAAATCCTGCACTAAAGCTAAAACCTGCTGTCCAGTGGAAATATGCAGCAACCGCTAAAGAAATACCTGTTAATGCAGCATGAACAACATAAAGTGCTGGTGCTAAAAACATGAATGAAAATTCCAGTGGTTCTGTAACCCCTGTAAAGAATGAAGCAAAACCAGCTGCTAATAGTAAAGACGCTGCTTGTTTTTTTCTAGCCGTTTTCGCAGTATGATACATAGCTAACGCTGCTGCTGGTAAACCGAACATCATGACTGGAAAGAATCCTGCTTGATACATACCTGTAATTCCTTTTGTTCCTGTTCCTGCCCAGAAGTTACCAATATCATTAATTCCCGCTACATCAAACCAGAACACTGAGTTTAATGCATGATGCAATCCTGTTGGAATTAATAGTCTGTTGAAAAATCCGTATAATCCGGCACCTATATATTCCAAATTACTAATCCATGTACCAAAAGTAACCAAACCTGAAAAAATGACTGGCCATACAAAGAATAATAATGCAGAAACGACTAACATTGAAATAGCTGACATAATCGGCACAAGTCGTTTTCCACTAAAAAATGAAAGTGCTGCCGGCAATTGAACATGACTAAAGCGATTGTACATTATTGAAGCTATTATCCCTGAAAGAATTCCAATAAATTGATTGTCTATTTTTTCAAAAGCTGGATTTACATCTGCTACATCTATACCTTGCAGCATAGCAACTGAGTCTGTTGAAAGTAAAGTCGTAACGACAAGAAAAGCAACTAACCCACTCATTGCAGCTGAACCATCTTTATCTTTAGACATTCCTAACGAAACCCCTACCGCAAATAGGATTGCCATATTATCAATGACTGAGGAACCAGCTTTAATCAAGAAGGCAGCTAGAGGATTTCCAGCTCCCCAACCAGTAGGATCTATCCAATAACCGATCCCCATTAAAATAGCTGCAGCAGGTAAAACCGCAACTGGTAACATTAACGAACGACCAATTTTCTGTAAATATTTCATCATTTTTATATTCCCCCTAACAAAAATTAATTACAAATAAGATGAGTAAATGACACGGAAATAAATCTTTCTTTCAGGATGTCCTGTTTTAAATGTAATATAAGTGCTATTGAAGATAATACTCTTAGTAGAAGAATAAATACACTTCAACTTTTTACAGAAACTAATTAGTTGATTTACCACTTCGTGAAAGCGCTTCTCAATCATAATAACACTCGTGATATATAGTTGTCTATACCAATTTTTCACGATTTACGTATATTTCTACAATTTTCATCCCGTATATATTCAACTGGTATAGACATCTATATACATTGATGGTATTCTCAACTTATAAAATAGAAAAAGAAGGTGTGCGTGGTTGTGAGTTCATTTTCAAAAAAGATAATTCTCCTAAATGGAGTAACCTATACAGAAAATCAAGTAATAAAAAAAGGTTATATAACAATAGAAGAAGGAAAAATTAAAGAAATTGGTACGACAAGTCCATCAACACCTTATCCAGCAGATTTTCAACTAATGAACATACCAGATGGTTTTACTATTATACCCGGAATGATTGATATTCATATTCACGGGGCTAATGGAGCAGATGTAATGGATGCGACTAGGGAATCTCTCGATATTATGGCATCTACATTACCTAAAGAGGGTGTAACAAGCTTTTTAGCTACTACGATGACAGAGGATTCTCACACAATTGAAAAAGCATTAGCAAATGCCGGTGAATATATCAACTCCTTTCAATCTAAAGGGAACGCAGAAGTTATAGGTATTCATTTGGAAGGACCATTTATTGATAAAGATAAAGCTGGTGCTCAACCAATTAAACATATCTTAAACCCAAACATTGACACCTTTAAATCATGGCAAACACAAGCCAAAGGACATATTAAGCTTGTTACACTTGCCCCTGAACTTCCTGGTGGTAGTGAGTTAATTCAATTCTTAAAAACAAAAGCGATTGTCTCATCAATGGCACATTCTGGGGCAACATATGACCAAGCTTTAGAAGCAATCGAAAAAGGTACGAGTCATGTAACGCACCTTTTTAATCAAATGACAGGTCTTCATCATCGTGATCCAGGTATTGTCGGTGCTGCGTTTCTAAACAACAGTATCATGGCCGAAATAATTGCCGATGGGATTCATGTTCGTCCTGAAATGGTTCAGCTTGCTTACAATCAAATAACAGATGAGCGGATGATATTAATTACTGATTCAATGAGAGCAAAATGGCTGGAAAATGGAGTATATGATTTAGGTGGTCAGATGGTAACAGTCACAGATGGTTGTGCCCTATTAGATGAAGAAACGTTAGCTGGAAGTGTATTAAAAATGGATGATGCCTTTAAAAACATTCAACGATTTACGAAATGTGATATAAAAAGTGCGATTAAGATGGCATCTGAAAATCCAGCTAAGCAGTTAAATATGTTTGACCGCAAAGGTAGTATAGCCATTGGAAAAGATGCAGATCTCGTAATCTTAGATGATAAAATGGATGTATTTATGACTATATGCAATGGTGAAGTCGCATATTCACAACTACAGGATTAGAAAAATAGATCAAATGAAAAATGCCTTAATTTATCAAAAAGGAGATGAAATCAATGAATATCATTGAAGTGAAAGACTATCAGGAAATGAGTCGGACGGCTGCCCACTTGATTATTAACAAGCTGAAAAACACACCGCGATTTACACTTGGGCTTGCAACAGGTGGTACACCAAAAGGTGTTTATCAACATTTGATAGAAGATCATCAGCAAAATGGAACATCTTATGAACATGTTACTAGCTTTAATTTAGATGAATATATTGGCCTATCGAAGGAAAATTCAGCAAGTTATTATCAGTACATGTATGAAAATCTTTTTAAAAATATCAATATACCGTTACAGCAAACACATATTCCATCTGGTTTGAATCCAGATTTACTGGCTGAATGTGAAGACTACGAAGATAAAATCCAACAAAGTGCCGGGATCGACATGCAAATCCTAGGAATTGGAGGTAATGGACATATCGGCTTTAATGAACCTGGAACCTCGTTTCAATCATTAACACATGTTGTTAACTTAGCACCATCTACTAGAGAGGCCAATTCTCGCTATTTTTCTACTATTGAAGAAGTTCCTACACAGGCAATAACAATGGGCATTAGCACTATTTTTAAGACAAAGGAAATTATCCTTATAGTGTCTGGAAAAGCAAAACAAGAAGCCATGACGAAATTATTAAATGGCGACGTAACAGAAAGTTTCCCCGCTTCTATTTTAAAGCAACACCCTAATACAACGATAATCGCCGATGAGGAAGCCTTGTCAGGTGTTAAGGATGTTAGCTTGTTTAAATAACTATAATCCTGAGTTACGACTTGGAGAGCAAATCCTTTGATGGGAATATGATTACGCTGAGTTAGATTTGGAATTATCAGATTAAATTCTCTCGATTAGCTATATGAAGCAACAAAAAAAGGTGTCATATCCTCCACCGTGTTTTATACGATGAGGGATGACACCTTTTATATAAGGGCTTTTATCGCAAAGATTATTGTTTTTATGTGTGTCTTCGTGCTCTATTCCTATATTACTTAGCGATTTTCTTTTAAAATAGCTTCAATTTATACGAAAAGGCTTAATCGCAAAAACTTATAGAAAAGAGAGCCTATATCAGTAACGCCTTATCAGATAATGAACTATCAGACTTAATTTTCGAGAATTCCTCTAATAGTAACTTAACTGTTAAACCTTGTTTTATCTCATCTTCTGCCTCAAAGACAATATTTCCTTTATCCATCATGATCAGTCGATTTCCTAGGTCAACAGCTTGCTGCATATTATGAGTAATCATAAGTGTTGTTAGCTTACCATTTTCCACTAATTTCTTTGTTAAATTGGTGATTAACTCTGCACGGGATGGATCAAGTGCTGCTGTATGTTCATCAAGTAATAAGATATCAGGTTTCGTGAAGGTCGCCATTAATAATGATAAAGCTTGGCGTTCTCCACCAGATAATAAGCCTACCTTAGCAGATAACCGATTTTCTAGCCCTAAACCAAGGTTCTCAAGTTGCTCTTTAAAAAACAGCCTCCGCTTCGATGTAACACCAGGTTTTAACGTACGTTTGTGGACTCGTGAATAGGCAATAGCTAGATTTTCTTCAATCGTTAACGTCGGTGCTGTACCAGCCATCGGATCTTGGAAAACACGACCAATATACCGTGAACGTTGATGTTCACGTACATTGTTCATCGACTTATTTTTAATAAGTACATCTCCAACATCTGGGACAAGTCTACCCGCAATGGCATTTAGCAACGTCGATTTTCCAGCCCCATTACTCCCAATCACAGTAACAAAATCACCTTCCTTTAAAGATAAAGACAACTGATTTAAAGCTACTTTTTCCTCCACTGACCCTTCATTAAACACTTTATAAATCTTTTTTAGTTGCAGCATGCCTACACCCCTCTTTCTCTGCGTAAGCTTTTTTTTCGCCGGTCTTTTTGTTTATCGACAATTTGCGGTATGATGAGTGCCCCGATTACAATACATGCAGTGATCAGCTTCATGTCACCCGTTTCGAAAAAGTTTATTCGAAGGGCCATAGCTACGATTAGTCGATAGACAATCGCACCAATAATGACAGCTAACGTAGCACGTACAATTGTCTTTATTCCAACTAAGGCTTCACCAATAATAACTGAAGCTAACCCAATCACAATCATACCAATCCCCATACCTACATCACTAAATCCATTGTACTGAGCAATGAATGCCCCTGAAAAAGCAACAAGACCATTTGATAGACCAAGACCTAGAATTTTCAACATATCAGTATTAGCTGAAAAGCTAGTAATCATATTTTGATTATCCCCAACTGCTCTTACTGCAAGACCAAGTTCTGTTTTCAATAAATAATCTAATAGGAATTTTATGACGATGATTAAAATGAGCATAGTCACGACGATCGACCATGTCTTTGGAATGAATGCTTCTAACCCAATAGATAAAAATAACTTTTCTAAACCCGCATCAATACCAAGCCTATTCCAGACATTTAATAGCTGGGTAAATACTGTCTCTTCTTGCAAGAGGGGAACATTGGATCTCCCCATAATTCTAAGGTTAATAGAATACAAGGCAATCATCATTAAAATCCCTGAAAGAAGGGGGTTTATATTCCCCTTTGTATGCAACACACCTGTTAAACAGCCTGCTAAAAAACCAATAACTAATGCGACGAATGTTGCAAGAAATGGATTGACGCCATTAACAATCAGGACAGCACTTACAGCTGCACCTGTAACAAAACTGCCGTCAACGGTCAAATCTGGGAAATCTAATATTCGAAATGATAAGTATACTCCTAGAGCCATAATCGCATAGATTAAGCCTGACTCTACTGATCCAAATAGGGCTGTAAACATAGCTTCTCACCTTTATTCAAGAATTTCTGCATCTTCTTTCCATTCTTCCTTAATCTCAATTCCCATATCTTCTGCTGCTTTTGCATTAATTTGCAACTTTAACTTTTGTGGATATTGTACAGGAATTTCACTTACCTTTTTCTCACCTGTTAAGATATTAATCGCCATTTGCCCTGCTTCAAAACCGATATCATAGTAGTCAAATCCGTATGCAGCAAAACCACCACGTGCTACTGAATCTAATTCACCAACGAACAGTGGAATGTCTTCATCAGCCGCTACACCAATCACACTTTCTAATGCAGAAACAACTGTATTATCAGTAATAACATATAAAGAATCTACCTTACCAACTAACGACTCTGTTGCTTGCTTTACTTCAGCAGAGCTTGAAACGGAAGCTTCAACTACCTCTAATTCAGTACCTTCCATTGCCTTTTTCACAAGATCAATTTGTGCGACAGAGTTTTGCTCACCAGAGTTATAAATCATCCCTACTTTTTTACCATCAATATTTTCATCGATGAATTTAACGGTATTAGGGATCGCATCTGGGTGCGTATCTGTTGTTCCAGTAATGTTTGCACCTGGCTCCTCAAAGCTTTTCACTAAACTTGCTCCAATTGGATCTGTTACAGAAGTAAAGACAATTGGAATCTCAGTTGTCGCATTTAATGAACTTTGTGCACTTGGTGTAGCATTAGCAAAGATTAAATCGACTTCATCTCCAACAAAGTTGGTTGCAATTGTTTGGCTATTATTTTGATCGGCTTGGGCATTTTGCTCATCAAATTCTACATTAAGACCTTCTTCTTTTAACGCAGCCTTAAATCCTTCTAATGCAGAATCAAGTGATGGATGTTCAACAAATTGATTGACGCCGATTGTATACGTTTTACCATCCTCTGAACCTGTCCCCGAATTACTATCACCCTCTGATGCACTATCTGTACTACCACATCCTGATATTGCTAGAAAACTAGCTAACATCATACTAATTCCTAATTTCCAACTCTTTTTCATGATTAAAATCCCCCTTATCGTGACTTTTGCACTGTTATGCTTTTATGGATTAAATTATACAGGAACAGAGAAATAGTTCAATATTTTTTGAATATTTTAATAACAATAACCTTTAAAATGTCAAAAAAACACAGATACCACAAAGGTATCTGTGTTTTTGATCAATAAGTAAAACTATCGGAATAAAACTCTCTTAATATACTATTTTTGCAGTATCTGATCTTTTAGTGCCCTCCGTAAAATCTTTCCTGTCGTGTTTTTTGGAAGCTCTTCAAGAAATTCGATGGTGCTAGGAATTTTATATTTAGCTAAATGGTCTTTGCAATACTCAAGAAGTATTTCTTCGGTGATTTCGTTATTGGTCACAACAACAAAGCACTTTACAACTTCTCCAAGATTAGGATCGGGCACTCCTAAAACGGCAACTTCCACTACATCTTTATGGTTATAAAGTACTTCTTCTACTTCACGAGGATATACATTAAACCCACCAACAATAATCGTATCCTTTTTCCGATCGACAATGTAAAAATAGCCTTCGTCATCCTTTCTTGCCAGGTCGCCTGTATAAAGCCAGCCATCACGTATCGTATGACTTGTTTCTTCAGGCATTTTATAATATCCCTTCATGACATTAGGTCCTCTTACAATTAGTTCGCCAACCTGATTGGCTGGCAATTCCTCTCCCATTTCGTTTACAATCTTATTTTCAACATGTAAGATGTTTGTCCCAATCGAGCCAGGCTTTCTTGGACGATCAAGTGGATTAAAGCATGTAACTGGTGAAGCTTCAGATAAACCAAAACCTTCTGAAACAACAACCTTAAACTTTTGCTCAAACCCCTTAAGTAAGGATACTGGCATCGAGGCTCCACCGGAAATACATAGTCTTAAGCTATTTAAATCATCAGGATTTGCTTGTTCATATTGAAATAAAAAGTTGTACATAGTTGGTACGCCAGCAAACACTGTTGCTTGATGCCTTTTTACTAATTCCATAACTACTTGAGGACTAAATCTAGGGACAATTAGCATGGTTGCACCATTCATCAATGGAGCATTTAACGAAACTGTTAGACAGAAAACATGAAACATCGGTAATGTTGTGACAACAACGTCTCCATCGGATATCTTTAAATAGTTTGCTGTATCGATTGCATTACTATATAGATTTTTATGTGTGAGCATTGCTCCCTTTGGTTGACCAGTAGTTCCAGATGTATAGAGAATAACGGCTACATCGTCATCATCTAAATCAATAACATCAATAGGTGAAAAGACAGTAGAAAGTAATTTTGTAAACGATCTCATTTTTGTTGTGTTTAAGATTCCCTCTATACTACTTCCTTCCCCTTCGCTATCATTAGGATATGCTTCACAAATAATAATCTGTTCAACCTTTGGTATATGAGATTCCAGTTTTTCAAATAAAGGGATGAGCAAATCTAGTGAGATCACCACCTTCACATCACCATTATTAATGATATAAGCAATCTCATCGGGCGTATAAATTGGATTGATCGGAATAACGGTTGCTCCAATTCGCAATGCTCCATACAAAGATATAATAAATTGTGGTGAATTGCCTAAAATAATAGCTACGTGGTCCCCTTTATTTACCCCTAAATGTCGAAGACTTCTTGCAAATTGATTAATTGTATTTTCAAGTTGCACGTATGACGTTTCCTTTCCCGCAAAAATGAACGCAGGTTTATCTCCATATTCTTGGACTGTTTGTGTTAACCGTGAAGATAAATTCATTCTCCCACCCCTCAAGCTTAATGAATGAATAGTCATTCATTTTTTATTTTGAAAAATGTACCTACTCTTAAAGCATAACCTACCTTTATTATATTTTATGACGATTCATTATACAATCACCTGGGAAGGATTCCATACAAATAAGTTTAGGATTTTCCCCTTCCCAAGAAGTCAATAAAACGTATGATAAGTACCATCTATCATCAGAGTTAAGAAAGATAGCTGCTGGAAGGTTATACACGTCGTAAGCATCGTATACTTGGCTACTTTTATCCAAAGCTACAGGTAGAGATAAGTTATTGCTTTTAATAAAACTACTAGCTGCAATTTGTGCTTCTTGAATATTAACAGTTACAACTTCAAAGTTTTGATCTTGATACTGATCATGTGCGTCTTGGATAGCAGGCATTTCCCTTTTACATGGGATACACCAACTACCCCAAAAGATTATTAGCACAGCTTTTTCTTGAAGATCGTTTAACTCTTTCGTTTCACCGTCTAATGTTGGGAGAATGAAATTTGGAGCCTCTTTGTTAATTTGTACTCTCTGATTTTGATCTTTTAATATTAGGTTTACATAAAGCGGATATATTAGAGCATAATTAAACTGCCTGTCCCCAATAGAATACGGGGACAGGCAGTTTAGGTGTTTTTTCTAAGTCTCATTTGAAAGGGTCAGTTCAATAACGGTGACCAGGTTTTTTGATTCTTAATCTTAAAAGTTTAGTAATTATTTTGAAAACAATATGACCAACAATGATTTTATAATGTCTTACCTGCAGAACACTCATTTTCATCTCTTGATGCAAGGGACTTCTCTGTTTCGTGATACCATAAAAATTAAAGTGTATTAGCTGATGACACTCTCACAATCTTTGGGCACTTTATCTAAATAGACTCTTAGTTAACCATTTTCCCCTGTTAATCGAAGTGAATCTCTGTACCCTTCTCACTAGATTCATAAACCCCTACCAATATTTTCATCATTTCTATACCGTCTTGAACAGGGCTGATTGTTTCCGTTTCACCTTTGACACAAGATATAAAATGATCAATTTCATTTTGAAATCCTTTTTTAAAATCAAATGATAATGAATCTATTTGTGGTGTAGAATTTAAAATGGTATTATTTTTTTCTGTTACAATTTGAAGTTGTGGTTCGATTTCTGCTCCGCCCTTGTCACCATATACGTTAACAGCGATCGATTCTTCCTTTTCATGAAGCGTGAAACTGACATCGACCATTAAAGAAGCTCCATTTTCAAATCGGATAATTGCATTCGCTAAGTCCTCAACTGTATTCTTGTAAGGGTCATAATCTGCTGCTTTGTAGTAAGATTTGTTTTCAACATTTGAGCGGTTGCCTAATTTATTGTATGTGTTTCCGCTGATTGATTTGGCTTTTGGTTTCCCCATCAAATACCAGCACAGGTCAATAACATGAACACCTAGGTCTATTAAAGGCCCGCCACCTGATCTTTCCTTATCAGCAAACCATCCCCCAGGATTACCTAAAGCTCGGATGCAGGATGCTTTTGCATAATAGATTTCACCAATGTCTCCTGAATCAATGAAATTCTTTAATACTTGAGTATTAGTGCCAAAGCGGCGAACAAAGCCTACTTGAAGTACTTTGTCACTATTTTCCTTCGCAGCTTTTTCTATCGCGTACGCTTCTTCAACTGTTTTACATAATGGTTTTTCAACTAAAACATGTTTCCCTGCATGTAATGCAGCAATTGAAATTTCTGCATGCGAGTTATTCCATGTACAAATGCTGACAGCATCAACCTCTGAATCTGTTAGTAATTCCTGATAGTTTTTATAATGTTTTTTAGCGCTATATTTCTCTGCTTTTTCTTGTGCTCTATGTTCATTAAAATCACAAACAGCATAGATTTCAACATCGTTATTATTTTTATAGGATTCAAAATGCATTTCAGAAATAGAGCCTGCCCCAATTACACCTACTTTTATTTTCCCCATTTTTTGTTATCTCCTTTTGTTTTAAAGTTCTTCCCAAATTCTTTTGACATTATCTAAACCTATTTTAGATCCTTGTTTGCATTCTTCTAAACCCTCAAATTCGATGGAAATGTACCCATCATAGCCAGATTGTTTTATAACGTTCAGTACATCATATAAATGAATATCACCGTGACCGGTAATTGCGCCTCGTAAATAATTACCAGAAGCAGTTTGGAACCAGCCTTCACCAGGATGATAGGAAGAAGCTGGTCGATAATAAAAGTCTTTCGTATGAACCATTGATGCATAGGCAATATTTTTCTTTACAGCTGCAACTGGATCTTCGTCTACACAAAGGAAATTTCCTGTATCCAGTGTCGTTTTAAAATTTGCCCTAGCTACACTCTCGATTAATCGCTGTATCCTTTCACTTGCCTGAACATAGAAGCCGTGATTTTCCACACTTGTCACAATGTCGTATTTTGCTGCATAATCAGCGATTCTTTGGCAAGCTTCTGTTAATCTTGGTAAATCTAGTTCGAATTGTTTAATAGATGCTTCGTGAGGGGGCTTAAATGCTACATCATGCCTCATCAGCTTTACACCTAGTTGATGTGCAATATCAACTTCCTTCTCTACTCTTACAATTTCTTGTTCAAATGCTTCCCTATTACCCTTTAGAAAGTCAGCACCAATCGCATAGTTTGAAATTTCAATACCTGCTTCTTCCGTCTTTTGAAGAATCTCTTCTATTAAACATGGGTTATCCGTCAAGCTAAAACCCATCGGAACTAGCTCAATATGCTCGCCACCCTGGTCAGCCGTCCATTGAATAACATCCATAATCGACATTTCTCCTGAGTTAATTGCTCCTACTAAACTGTAGGAACTTATACCAAGCTTCATTAGTAGCCCTCCATTTAACTAAATTTCACATTAACTAGTAATTCTCATTACGTTTTAAAAGAACCGTTTCTTTTAATTCGTTAGATTGATAGGCAGCTTTCACAACTTCCAACGTTCTGAGGCCGTCATTTCCGGTTATTGAAGGTTTACTCTTTGACTTAACACAGAAAATAAAATCATTAACCAAGCCCTCATCCATATCCTCTGACCATGGATGCTGCTGGATTTTCCCGGCAAGATCATTGTAGAGTAAAGAATGCTGTTTAAATGCATCAACGGATAAAGCACCCTCTGTTCCAATAATCTCCATTGTGACGTCGCCCCATGTCGGAAAATGTTTTGGGACGTGACCAGCTTGGGTCAATCGATACTATGACTCCGGATTCGAGCTCTAGCATGACCAAACCGCAATCCTCGACATCGATATCGTAAAAGCGTGTATCAAATTCTGCATATACATTTTTCACTTCATCATTTAATATCCACCGGAGCAAATCCATGATGTGAACAATATGGTCTGTTGCAGATCCTCCACCCGATAATTCTTTTTCAACGAACCACCCGCCAGGCATTTGTCCATGATTTGTTGCATTTACTGCAATGACTTCACCAATTTTCCCTGATTGAATGATCTCTTTCACTTTTTGAATAGCCGGGGCAAAACGGACTGGATATGCTACTTGTAAAATAACATCATGTTCCTCACAAGCATTAATCATTTCTATAGCATATTTGACTTCAGTAGCAATCGGTTTTTCACACAAAATTTGTTTTTTATAGCTTGCAGCTTTTAACACGTGTTCTTTATGATTCACGTTTTCAGAACAAATGATGACGGCGACAATGTCAGTCTTTAATAATTCATCCAGTTCTACATAAAATTCCGTCTCAAATTGCTTGGCCATCATATTTCCCCGCTGCTGATCAGCATCCCAGATCCCAGCTAATTCAACTTCGGGGTCCTTCAGATACTTGTTCATTTTCTTTAGTCTCGACTTGAAATACTCCAACAGCATTCACATTCTGAATTCTGGACCAGGTACTAAGATGATCATTGGTTGATTGTTCACTTCCTACTACTGCTACATTTAACAATTCTTACACCTCTACCTTAGTTATTCTTTAAATGATTGATTATGTTAACCTAAATACATGAGCGATTGGAGTATTTTCTTCGGTTTCTACCACTTTTGGTATTCTTATAGATATTCCTTCTTCCGTCTGACTAAATTCAAGATTTTCTTCTCCGCCAAGCATATCGATACGATGGACCTTTTCAGTATAAGGAATGTATACATATTCATCCTTGTAACGATCATCTTCGCTTTGATATAACCGGAAACAGTAAGCTGTTTCACCTTTTCTAGTGTAAGCAAGTCCTTCTTTGAAATACGGTGCACAAATGCGTGTACCATAGACGGCTTCACCGTAAACTTTCAACCAATCTCCTAGCTCTTTCATTCTTTTAATCGCTCCCTCAGGTAAGCGCCCATCAGGTTGTGGTGCAACATTTAATGCAAGATTTCCGCCTTTGGATATGATTTCAATCAACGTGTGAACAATTTCGCGTGTAGGCTTATATTTATCTTCATATTTAAAGGAAAAAGAAGTTCCCATCGTTATACAACTTTCCCATGGCACACTCATCGGACCTTCAGGAATTGTCTGTTCAGGGGTAATATAGTTTTCAAACTCCCCGCCGATGGTACGGTCAGCTGTAAGCAACCATGGCTGTATTTCACGTGCCTTCTCCACCACTTCGCCGAGGCGGATGTCCTGTTTCCCTTTACCTACCCAACCTGCATCTAACCACAACACATCAATATGGCCATATTTGGACATTAATTCCATAATCTGATTATGGGTAAAGGTCACAAACTTTTCCCATAACCATGGGTATTCATCAGGATCATATGATGGACCGCGCCACGTCTCCCTGCCACTTGCCATGCCAGGAGCCCAATAGTAAGGTGTATGCCAATCCGCCTTAGAAAAATATGCAGCAATCCCTAAACCCTTTTCACGAAAAGCATCAAAAACATGCTTGCATATATCAGCATACTTATGACTGTGAAAAGGACACTCTGATGAAGTAATACGGTAATCTGTCTCTTTCGTATCCCACATACTAAAGCCATCATGATGTTTCGTCGTAAAAATGAAATATTTAAAACCGCCCTCTGCGGCTAAATCTGCCCAAACTTCAGGTTGAAAACGAATGGGGTTAAATGTTTTATTTAGATTGAAATATTGTCGCTTAAATTCCTCGCCATCTTCTTCCCAGTCAATATCCGTGCGAGACCAATCGCTATCTTTATCACTTAGTGCCCATGATTCCACAACACCAAGCTGTGAATAAGGCCCCCAGTGCATCATCAAGGCTAGTTTTTGGTCTTTAAACCATTCAAGACGTTCCAATATCACTGGATCTTCCGGTTTGACCCATTTCTCTTCTGCGCTGTAATTATGGACACCATGATTTACTTCCTTGTCTTTCGTTTCAGTCGTCATATTTCCATCCCTTTCAAGTTGCCTTTTCTATGAATATATCAATCCTAGTAAGTTACTTTTTAGAAATTATGCTTCCTCCCAGAAACGCCTTAAATTATCCATGCCAATTTTACAAGCTTCTCTGCATTCTTCCATTCCTTCAAATTCCAATGTGACATATCCGTCATAACCGGAATCTTTAATCAATTTCACAATTTCTCTTATTTCAATATCACCCTGTCCAACAATTGCCCCTCTCAAAAAGTTACCGTTAGACGTTTTAAACCATTTTCCTGCACCTGGATCTTCATAGTAAGGGCGGAAATAAAAATCCTTAAAATGAACAAGAGATGCATATGGCAGATTCTTCTTTACACCTATAATGGAGTTTTCATCGACACACATGAAATTTCCGACATCTAATGTTGTTTTAAAGTTTGGTCTGTCCACAGCTTGCAGTACGCGTTGAACACGATCACTGTGCTGTACAGCAACTCCATGATTTTCAATTGTCGTTGTTATTCCGAATTTTGCGGCATAGTCAGCGATACGGCGGCTTCCTTCAATGATTTGCGGCAGGTTGTTTTCAAAATATTCTATTGTCATTTTCTCAGGTGGTAATGTAAATGCAGTCACATCATGGCGCATATGTTTGATCCCCATGCGGTCTAAAAGATCTACATGTTCCTTCAATCGCGCAACCTCTGCTTCAAATTCTTCCGCCGTATCCTGGACAAAATTTGCAGGCATGGAATAGTTTGATAGTTCAATCCCAACCTCTTTTGCTTTTTCTCGTACTTTATCCGCTAGTACCAGGTTATCTACTAAAGTAAATCCATAAGGGACAATTTCCATATGTTCTCCACCATTGTCGGCAATCCACTCTACAACATCTAAAACATCCATTTCTCCCGCTTTAATTGCATCTAGCAAACTATACGTACTTAACCCTAATTTCATCTCACATCACCTCTAATTTAGTATTTATAGATTTACAATCTATTCGATAGCTTTTTTGCTATTTCTTCGATTGTTCTATATAACTCATGGAGCTCTTCTAGTTTTTCATCACATCCGAAAGGCTTAGGAGTCATATTAATAAATCTTTCAAAAGACTCTTTATCCCAGCTATTCCATGATGTCACAATCATACCGGGCATCTTATCTTCTGCCCCTTGTTCTTGGGCCTGACGTTTGCTTTCCTTTAGCAAATTAACCGCAGCATCTGTTTTGTACCAACAGGCAGGAATGACGGTAAAGCCTTTTTCAATAAAATTCCCAATTGAAGGATACGAATCCAATCTTTCATAATGCCAATCCATCATTACAATATCTTTAGGGATATGATCAATTGCTTTATGTGTACCAAACGTGTCCCCTTCCCATTGGTCATAGCCCATCTTTTCACTGTCGTTTAAGCGATCTCCCCACATAAACATTTCAACGCCGCAATCTTTTACTAAATGCTTGTACATTTCATTTACGGCCTTAGCAAATAAATCAGCTCGATCCTTTCCTTTGCAGCGAGGGCAGTTATCATCTGCCATTTCAAATACTTCATCCATACCGACATGAAAGGCATCAGCACGGAAAGCATCAATTAGTTCTTCCATTAGCTCAAATACTAGCAGATTAACGTCTGGAAGTTCCGGACACCAGCTTCTGCAGAAGATGTCTGGCCACTCTGCATCCAAAGCCACACCCGGTGTTTCATCAAATTCAGGATACGCTTTCAGTATTGAATTAGGTGCTCCACCCCAACCTTGGTGACCAAGACATTGGAATAATGGGATAAGCCGTATCCCATTATTTTTACATACTGCTGCTATTTCCCTTGCATCCTGCTTTGTTAATGTTCCACCAGTGACTTCAGGGTGTGACTCAAATACAAAAGATGTATTGCATTCCAAAAGTAAATGGTTTATTCCTTTTGGGGCTAAAACCTTCTCAATAAATTCCTTAAATGGATCTACCAAGTTATGTGATCCAAATCTTAAATGAAACGCACGGACAGGTTCTGTAACATTCACTTTTTGTCCACTCCCCATTAAACCTCAATTAATTTAAAGACCGCTTCTTTATTCCCCACAAGTTTGTTGTTGTCGTTGTATATTTCTTGTTGAGACAATTGATACAACCTTTGGATGGTATTCTTATTTTTATACTCGATTTGTTCGAGAATACTTGCAACGATTAATGGCCATTGTTCTTCAGAACCGTCCATTACTTTTATTGAAAAGCCTAATTTCTCCTCTTTTAATCCAAAGCAATAAACCCCTTGCGCCCCGCCTTTTGCAACGATATTGTCATCCATTAACAAACTTGTACATATCGTATTTGTTCCGGAAATAATATCTGGATTTTCATTCATGATGCTTGTTATTTTAACAACTGCCTCTTGAATGGATCGGTCACAAATAAGCTCTGGTCTCGCAAATCGCAAGTAGGCGTTTGCAATATACTTAAGCGGTAGCGCGTAAACAGGAACACCACATCCATCCACTCCAGTCCTGATTTGCTCAACATTACACCCGGAAATACTTGAAAGAGCACGGATAATTTCCTGCTGTACTGGATGTTCCATTTCGAAATATCCTCCCGTGCTTACACCAAGGACTTTTGCAAGGGCGATCATTCCAAGGTGCTTGCCAGAACAATTATGGTATAGCTTTCTTTTCGGTTGATTGTTTTTTAAGAGTTCATCCTTTGCCTCTGGATTTAGCGGATATGTCGGGTGGCATAGCAATTCATCTTCTGCTACCCCGATTTTATCCAGTAATTTCCCTAGTTCGTCGATATGAAATTCTTCACCTCGATGTGATGCAGCGATTAGGGATGTTTCCCGATTCGTTAGCTTGAAATGCTCCTGAATATGATGAGCAATTGCTGGAATCGCCTGTATTGGCTTTAATGCTGACCGCAAAAAGGTCCAATACTCTGAATCTCCTACCTCGTATTTGATCATTCCCGTTTCAGCGACTCCACAAATATGACCAGGGTGGATATTTTCAAGAAAGCCATTTCGATAATCATTAACAAGAACTTCATAAATCATTGTTTCACCTCCATAATCACTGTTTGTTTATCCCACATTAACTGGACGTAAAACCCCCTCTTATGGAAGTTTCATCTTATCTTTGTTACTATTTGCTACTTCTCTAAAGGACTGCCTTTTACAAACAAATGACATTGACTTAACAAAAATTCACTAAACATCGAATTGGCCCATGAGAACCAGGGTCTTGTATATTTTTCAGGTTCATCAACATGAAATCCTTCGTGCATAAAGTTGGTATTTGCATCGGTGTTTTTAAACAGCTCAAGAATTTCCTCTTTCTCCTCATTTGTTAATGCCGTCATCCCCTGGATCGCAAGAGCGATGTGCCAAATATACTGTTCAGGTGTATGTGGACTGCCAATCCCTTTCGCCAGCTTCCCCTGATAGTAGTAAGGGTTTTCAGAACTTAAAATAAAATTTCTCGTGTTTTGATAAATTGGATCATCCGCATTACAATAACCTAAGTACGGAAGTGCGAGAAGACTAGGTACATTCGCATCATCCATTAGGTTGTAATTTCCGAGTCCGTCTGTCTCGTAGGCGTAAATGGTTCCATAGACTGGATGTTCAATTTTACCGAAATTTTGAATGCCCCGATCAATTTCATTCGCCAATTCAAAAGCTGTTTCCGCAAGATCCTTATCATGAAGAACTTCTTCAGCTATCTCCTTTAATTGTTTTAAGACAACTACAGCAAACATATTGGCAGGGATTAAGTAACCATACTGACAAGCGTCATCACTAGGACGAAAACCACTCCAGGTCATTCCTGTGTAGCCAACAGGAGCCCCTTTTCCATCATGTGATAATGTATCCTGCATTGGGCAGTTATCCCTTTCAAACATGTAGCTAGAATTTTCTTCATGGTTTTGCTCCGTTTTCCAAGTTTCGATTATTTTGGCAACAGCTTCGCGGAACATTTCATTAAACTGAGATGTTCTTCCAGTTGACTTCCAGAATAAATAGGACAACTGAATTGGATAACAAAGTGAATCAATTTCATATTTTCGTTCCCATAGAAGTGGCGTCATCTCCGTATTATCGTCATGATATCGGTTTCCATTTGCTTCCTCGTTAAACGCATTTGCATATGGATCATGAATAATGCAGTATAATTGTTTTTTTATCACACCTTCAATCAGATCTGCCATTTTCTCATCATGTTCAGCAAGTAGTAAATATGGACGAACCTGTGCAGCTGAATCCCGTAGCCACATTGCAGGTATGTCACCCGTAATCACAAATGTCGTTCCATCATCCTTAGGTCGAATGGTTGTTTCATATGTATTGGAAAAACAATTTTCAAACATTGTTTTTACTTTTTGATCATGAGCGAATGATGATTTTACTTCATCTATTAATGCTTTCATTGATCGTGGTAATTGTCCTTGCATGAAGTACTCACTTCCCTTTCTAGTAGTCTTATAGTCATGTCCCGAGTTCAAATGTTATGCATTGATCATACTGCACACTGTTTGAACACATTTCTTAAATTCATTTTTTTCAAATCCTAGTGTAACGATTTCATAATTACGAACTGAAACGTGAACAGCTTTATTGCCATCAACATGTAATGATTTCCCTTTTTCTTCAATCACATTACTTTTATACGTATTCTTATAAGTTTCTGATATCTTGACGATAAGAGTATCGCTTTCATCAGCCATATTGAACCAGCGCATCATGACATCGCCAAATTGTTTAGATACTTTCATAGAGGAAAATGCTAGATTTGCAGATTTCCACTGGACAAATGAATGAACAGGAGGCAATTCACCATCATGAAGACCTGTCTGTTTCAATGACCAAGGTACTTGATATTGGTATGCATCTTTATATGTCTTAGCTGCACCATCTTTTCCCTCATGTGGATAGATACAAAATGAAACAGACTGCTCTCCCAAACACTGTGCTTCAGGTGTCGGAAAATAGCCCCAATCACCAAGCTCGCCTACAGAGCGCAGTAATGTTATCGCAATCGTATTCCGACCATCACGGATTATTTCATACTCATTTAATCCAAGATTTGCAACAGTCAAGCCTTCAACTTCATTACTTACATCAACAAATGCTTCCTGATGCTGTGAATGATCCGGGTTCGTCCATTCTTGTGACGGCTCGTTGGTTCGTTTTGCTATTTCAAAGATTGAATCAGCATGATGGACTGCTGTTTTAATATCTGTTGGAAATAACGCTCTGAGACGATGGTCCTTCGCTTGGTTATTGAAAGATGTTTTAACATCGATACCTTTGCTATTCTTTGCTAACGTTACAACTGTTTTGATTGTAAACGGAACCTTCTCCTCTACACGTGCTGACTTTCTGCCGGTAAACCAGACAAGCTCCTTTTGCTCTTTATTTAGTAAATCTGATGCACATGCCGGAATTCCCCACTCGTGTACAATCTCATATGCAGCCTGGAATGGTGTATTTTCGATGATGTTTACCTTTGCAATTGAGCCTTTTGTTGTAAGCGCTCGCTCATTATTCGGCTGCTTGTACATATATTCGTTACCGATATCACCTGTGTCTTCATACACACATAGGTCTTCAAATGTACGCCCATTTGCTTTATTGGTTACAGTTAAGGAACCATTTTCATTAATTTTTACATTTACATAATTATTTTCCATTTCATTTTCATTTATGATTAAGGAACTAGTATCATTACGTTTTGAAGATGGAACCCATGCATATGTCGTAAAGCCTAGTGCAGGTACTTTTTCTGCTTCAAATGTTAGATGAACTCTTCTAGCCATATACGGTTGACGGAATTTCTCTTCTGGCAAATCATAATCAAAGGAGATTCCTAAATCTTTCACCTTACAATGATATTCAGTTCCTCTATCATCAACTAATGTTCTTTCTCCTAATGGAAATTCTTTAAGCTCTCGTTTGTTTACTCCTGCTGAGAAATAATCTCTTTTTACATCAAGTGTAATAGAAACGACTCCTGTACGATCCCATCCAGTTGTGTTATATACAGTAAATGGAAGTGCATCTTCACCCCATTTTTTAAAACTAGCTGTATTAATTTTTTCGGAAATGGACTCGAGACTTTCATCAATGATCATCTCAGCTACATGTTTACTCTTCTCAAATCTGGTGACCATTTCACGGTGAACCTCATCAACACTGCAGCCGCAAATGCTGTCATGCGGGTGATTTTGCATTAATGTCTTCCACGCATATTCAATTAAATGATGGTGGTAATCTCCTCCTTGTAAATAGGCAAATGCAGACAGTGGTTCTGCCACCTTCTCAAGAAGTGTCTGACTATGTTGATTCATTTGTTTAATATATACACGTGCGGATGCTGTATTAACAAGCGTGCCCCATCCGTCCGTCTGCTGGCTTCGTAGCTCTCCTTCAATTACTTTTAAATTTTGCGGTAGTGATGCGGCAAGCTTGCCAACATAATCATTAAAATTCGAATGAACAAATTCGATATTCGGATATAACGTTTCAGCAACTCGAATGGCTTCTGGCAAATCAGTTTGGATTGGCTGATGATCACAGCCATTCATCATGAGCATATGTGGGCTTGCTGCATATTTTTCTAAGGATGCAATGTGCTGCTCCCAATATTTTTGGGCTTCTTTTTCATCTGTTGGTACTTCATTCCCATTGCAGTACCAATTTGCAAATAAAATACCGAGAACTGATGACCCATCTGGGGAGCGCCAAAGCATTTCTGAATAGGGCGATTCATAATTTTCTGCTTCACTGACGGTATTGTTAAATCCTGTTGGCTTCACACCTCTTCCGAAGACAGCATTGTTAATACCAGCCTGGTTTAAGATTTGCGGAGCCTGGCCGATGTTTCCAAATGAATCCGGAAAATAGCCTACTTTTGAAACATTTCCCCATCGCAATGCATCTTTCAATCCGTATTGGAGATTGCGGATATTTGCTTCACTACTTGTCAAAAATTCATCTTGCAAAATGTACCATGGACCGATATGAAGCCTTCCCTCTTTGACGAACTCTTGTAACTTTTCCCTCTTGTCAGGACGAACTTGTAAATAATCATCTAAAATGATTGTTTGCCCATCAAGATGAAAGCTTTTAAAATCCTTATTGCTTTCTAATGTTTCCAACAGTCTATCCATCAGCTTTGTTAAAAGGACGTGGTGCTTCTCATAAGGCAAGTACCATTCCCTGTCCCAATGGGTATGAGAAATGATATGAATATACTTTTTATCCTCCAATTTTACCCCTCCAAAAAATATTACTTGCAGCAGAAGGAGCCATTCACTTAATTATTTGGCTCATTCCACTAAAAATGATTTTCATCTAATCTTTGGTTTCAACTTAAGCATCCATAAAAGGAACATCTTAACTACTTCGTTACGTGAAATGTACAAATCTCAAATGGGTGAAATTTCCGATTAATATTTCCATCTTCCATCAACAACTTATTTACGAATTTCTCAAGTAAATTTGTTTCATTTGTCTCTCTAATATTGATCATTTGACTAAACTGCAATTTAGCAGAAGTTTCACTCCCTTTAGATTCATACATTCTTAAAATAATCCCACTTTCACTTTCAGCTTGTTTAATTGAATCAACGATTACACTATCACTGTTTATGTTAATAAACGCCATTGAATCTGGTAATTTACCCGAATGTGACGATGTCTTGACAACGGATAATGGAGAATGTAACTCTTGTCCTTTTCTAACCGTTTCCCCTTTCCTCCAATCCCCTTCATGAGGGAATAATGAATACGTAAATTCATGCTCCATTATATCGGCTTGGGTATCAGGCCATTTTGGAGCACGTAATAGTGATAGTCTTATTTTATTTCCTTTTATGTCATAACCATATTTACAATCATTTAACAAACTTACACCATAATTCCCCTCTGAAAGGTCTGCCCACCGTTGTCCACATACTTCATATTGGGCTTGTTCCCAACTTGTATTATTGTGAGTAGCACGTTCAATTGAACCAAACGGAATCTCATAAGTAGCTTTAGAGCTAAAAATATTCACCGGAAAGGCAACCTTTAATAGTTTATGTTTTTCTATCCAATCTACTTTTGTCTTAAAATCTACTTTTTTACTGTGATGATAAAAGGTGATTTCTTGAGTCACTAGTGAATGATTCACTTTCCATTTAAATCCCAATTTATCTGTAACAGATCCTTTATGAATTACCCTTGCTTCAATTAATTGAGGATTTACCAAACGCTGTTTTTCAAAGTTCGGATCTAAATCCCAAGCATCCCAATCAGTTGGTAAGTCATCAAATAATTGCAACTCATTCGCATATTCTCCATTTTTAATAATTTCTTTTTCAGCTTTCTTATCATATAATCGGCCAAGCCAACCATTTTTAGTAAATTCCACTTTATAATTAGGTGTCTCCCAAAGACCATTGAATTCTTTAGAATGTGCTACTTCTAGCTGCTCATCAGCATCCTTTAACCACACTGTTTTATACCCTAATTCTGGAATACGATCAATGTGAGCATTGAGTGTTACAATTCCATCTTTGCTTACAATACATTCTGTTACATACCTGTTCCCTTGTTTATCAATCAATTCTTTATTTAATAGTTCTTTTCCACCAGTAATCGTTATCATTTCATCACGTGTCCAGCTAAGGCTGTTTAGTAGAATAATAGGTTGGCCTTCACCTTCTGTATTGATCGATTCAGCGATATAGTGAATAGCTTCGTCCTTTAATTTTGCACCAATATCAAATACCTCTTGATATTGTTTCTCTGAAAGTTCATATACAGGTGAAATGGATGTACCTGGCACAATATCATGGAACTGATTGAGCATGATTAGCTTCCAACTTTGGTTTATTTCCTCCATAGGATATGGTTTATCTAGGGCGATGTGAGCAAAACTATTCCAAATCTCTAGTTCTCTATAAAGGGCCTCTGCTTTTCTATTATTCTTTTTGGTTTTTGCATGAGTCGTATAAGTGCCGCGGTGGAGTTCTAAGTATAAATCTCCATACCAGCAAGGTAATTGTGGCTCTTTTGATTCAATTCTCTCAAAAAAGTCATGAACCTTATCAAATTTCACATCTGGCATTCCGGGAAGATTGCTAGACCGTTCCAAATACTCAATCATTTCCCTTGTGACACCGCCACCTCCATCACCATAGCCATAAACCAACATCCTCTCAGGATACTCGCCCTTTTGTTTATAATCCTGCCATGTACTCTTAATATCTGCTGGTTGTGTTTGCTGACCAAGAATATTATGTAAATAAGATAGGATCTTAGTACCATCAATTCCTTCCCAATAAAAAAGATCATAAGGGAAACGATTGGTATCATTCCAATTTAGTTTTGTTGTCATAAAAAAGTCTGTTTCAGCCTTTTTTAGGATTTGTGGTAAAGATGCACAGTAACCAAAGGTATCTGGTAACCACTCGACTCGAGGTTCTAAACCAAATTCCTCTTTGAAAAATTTCTTACCATAAAGTAGTTGTCGGACAAGGGATTCACCTGAAGGAATATTCAGATCAGGTTCTACCCACATACCACCAATAATTTCAAATCGACCCTCTGCTACTTTTTGCTTTACTCGTTCATAAACTTTTGGCTGATATTCTTTTAAGTATGCAAATAATTGAGGTTGACTTTGAGCAAATTCAAATTCATTGTATTCTTCTAATAATGTACAAACACTAGAAAATGTACGAGATCCTTTTCTTATTGTTTCTTTTATAGGCCATAACCAGGCAATATCAATATGAGATTGACCAATAGCTCGAATAGTTCCTTCTCTAAATCCTGATAATTCTTGAATTGTTTGTTTTAAACCTCCCTCTAACTTTCTTAGTAATTCCTGATCAAGGAGTGTTTCTTTGCTTGGCATAGCAAGCTTATCAACTACCTTTTCCATCGCTTTAAAGAGTAAATGATAGCGAGTATCACTTTTATCAAATAATACTGCCGTCTTATAACAAACTTCCAATAGGTATAAAAGACTTTGTACTTCTTTATTTATTAAGACCAAACTACTTTGTTCCAAATATGCTGCCGGTGGATCAGTTTCTGGACCTGCAACTAGGTTAAATCCACGTAGTTCATCTTTAGGAATTCCGACTGGGTTAAATAATTCAACTTGTACATGTAACACTTTGTTTATTAACTGTTCAGGTGGAATAACGACAAGAGCACGATTTCGATCTAATCCTTGTGTTGGTATTCCTTGTAATGATAAAAGGCCCTCACTATAAGATTGCTTCCCATTACCATTTACTTTAAATACAATGCCTACGTTATCTTTTTTCCAATTTGATGGAATTTCTACTTCCTTTTCAAGAAATACTGTTATACCAGAGTCCGCAACTAAATCACCAATATTCACCACTAAATCTTCGGTGTTTTCCTTATGGTTGTCATACTCTCCAGGGTTTATATAATGAGCTCTTTTAGCTTTCCAGCCTTGGAGTTCTAGTAAATCCTTATACTGATTTACCTGTAAGATCCGAATGATACGTTGAATATGCTGCATTTTTTTTCCTTTCTATTCCTGCATTTGACCTTTCATTCCCAAATGATGTGAACAGTCTTCTATGATTAGCTTTTTTTCTAACACAGTATGAGAAGAACCACCTACCATCAGTTTTACGGATCCTGGTTCAATTGCGAAATTCATATTAATATCCCATATAGCTAGTTCATCAAAACCGAGAGAAAATGTAATCGTCTTGGTTTCATTTTTTTTTAACCAAACCTTTTGAAATCCTTTCAGTTCTTTCTTCCTCTGTGTCACAGTAGCTTCCATATCTTTAATATAAAGTTGAACTACTTCATATCCATCTATATCGCCTGTATTTGTGACTTCTACATAAAAAGTAACTTGCTTAGAATCATGAAGCTCCTTTTGTGTAATTGTTTCATTTTCTTCAGAAAGAAAACGATAGGTAAACGATGTATAACTTAAACCATAACCAAAAGGGTATAATGCCCTTCCACTCATATCAAAGTAATCCTCTTTGGCACCACTATCCTTATAGTTATAATAAACGGGTAGTTGCATCGACGAACGAGGAATAGAAACTGGAAGCTTGCCATTCGGATTAACATCACCAAATAGTACTTCAGCTATCGCTCTCCCCCCCTGTTGCCCTGGATACCATCCTATTAAAACGGCCTCACAATATTGGGTTAGCAACGGTATTGAATAAGGACGCCCTTGAATCAGAACAGAAATAATAGGTGTTCCAGTTGAATGTATTTCTTTCACTAGATCCAGTTGTACTCCACCAAGTTCTAAATTAGCTACATCCATATTTTCTCCACAATCCATTTCAGTTTCATTAAATTCCTTAACAGCACCATTACTTTCAAATTCCATTCCAAACTCTCTAGCACTAGTTCCACCTAACGCTAATACAACAATATCTGCTTCCTTAGCCATTTTCTTTACAGTGGTAAACTCAGATTTACCCTTATCTCTAATTCCACACCCTTTTGCATACGATACTTCCGTATCCATACCGACCATGGATTTTATACCATCTAGTATGGTTACAACATTTTCTCTACGCTGGGGTGGTGTATAATCTCCGAGTAAATTGTAGATATTGTTAGCATTCGGTCCAATAACAGCTATTTTCTTTAACTGTTTACTAATTGGTAATATTTTGTTCTTGTTTTCAACTAATACAATAGACTGACGAGCCATTTCCACATTCGTTTCAATCGCTCTACTACTTCCAATAACACTTGTTGCCTTTGCTTCACTTCTCGTTATTGTTTCATCAAAAAGCCCTAGCTTAAACTTTAGATAAAGTACTCTTGAAACTGCTTTATCAACAAGTTGCTCTTCAATTTTTCCACTTTTTACTGCTGTTTCAATCTCCATATAAACATCATCCCATAAACTTAAATCTACTCCTGCTTTTAAGCCATATGCAGCTGCTAACTCCTTGTTGCCAGTTAATAATAGCAATCGGTCAAGTGCTGTACCATCTGCCATGACAATTCCTTTGTAATCCCACTCCTCGCGAAGGATCTTAGTTAATAGGTGGTGGTTCGCATGACAAGGAACACCATCAATCTCATTATAAGCAGCCATACAAGCTAGCACCCCAGACTGTATTCCCGCTTTCATTGGTGGTAAAAAAATCTCCCGCAATTCTCTTTCACCGATTAATGCTGGTCCTGAATTGTGGCCTCCAACTCCGGCTCCTTGTGCAGCAAAGTGTTTTAATACTGGGAGAACTTTAGGGGTATTCTCATTCTCTCCTTGCATCCCAAGAACGACGGCCTCTGTCATTTTCGATGATAAATAGGGATCTTCGCTAAAGCACTCTTCTGTTCTTCCCCATCTTGGATCTCGGACAATGTCTAAAGTGGAGACTAAACCTAGATGCCCACCCCTAGCATGTAACTCATCCGCTACATGCTTGGAAACCATCTGCTGTAGCTGTGGATTCCAAGAGGCTCCCGACCCAATATGGGTCGGAAATATGGTGCTATCCAATGCCTGATGCCCATGTGGACATTCTTCAGAAAATAGCACAGGTATACCTAATCTTGTCTTTTCTTTCACATACTTCTGGATCATATTAGTCACAGCTGCACTATTCTCAACCTTTATCCCATTTGCAAAGTTAACATTTGACCACGGATCTGCTCTAAACAAACCATATAAAGCACCCATACTATCAAATTTGGCAACTTGTTCTTTAAAAGTGCTTGTTAATTCATATCCATTTTCTGTTTTATTGTAGGCATCCCATCCATACATTTTTTGATTTAATTGGCCTACCTTTTCTTTCAATGTCATTTCATTTAATAAACTTTTCAATCGTTCGTGTATGGGATAATGACTATCTTTGTATTTTTCCATGTACATCCCCCAAAATATAATGATGAATCGTATACCTCTTATTATTAGGGGCATACGATCCATCCTTTATTTTCATATTAATTTATTAGACTATCAGGGATTAGAATTTAATGTTAACCCTATTAACTATCTTTCCAACGATCGTAAGCATCTTGGTAAACTTGAATATATTTTTCTATATTCATATCTTCAATCGTTTTTACGTATTTATCCCAGTTAGATAATGGTTCAATCCCAGTGATGAATTTTGCTTCCATTTGTTCTACATAGGATTGTAAATCCACTTCAATAGTATTTACTGTCGCTTGCTCTTCATTTGTTAAATAGGTAAGTGGAAATGGAACCTCTGCATAAGGATCAATCTTTTCCTTCGTTTCAGCTTCAATAAACTTATCAAATTCTGATAGTTCGACACCTTCAATTCGAGCCGTAACTGTTGGTGCAGTAATTCCATATGCAGGTGTTAATGTTCCACGATAATCTTCACTACTATTAAAGCCTTCCGGTACCTCTTGATACTCTCTTTCTCCGTTTTCACCTTTTTTCCATAGGTATCCTTCAGGTCCATCATTTAAGTATTCACGACCTTCTTTTGAATAGAAATAGTCAACCCATCGAATCGAAGCTTCTGGGTTTTCATTGTTACTAGTGATAGAGAAGGCACCCCTACTTATTCCAGGACTACGAGGGAACAATGGCTCGTTTGAAACTGAACTAGTTAGAGGATGAAACATTGGATTGTTTATTGCTTCATCTTGTGTTTCACCAGTAGTAAAGAATGAGAAATAATCCGGGAATAATCCAAGACGGTTCACTTGTCCTTTTGCCTTTTTCTGTTCATCAGATTGTGAAAATGTCTCTGTATCTAATAATCCTTCTTCATAGAGTTTATTCATATATGTTAAGTATTCTTTATAATTGTCTGTCATAGGCGTATATCTTACTTTCCCATCAACTTCATCAATACCCCATTCTTTCAATCCAAAAGCACCGAGTAACCAAGGACGTGTGCTATCCATTTTTACATCTGTTAATGGAATTTCATCGGCTTTTCCATTACCATTTGGATCTTCAGTTTTAAACCTTACTAATAAATCATATAGTTCATCAGTAGTCTTAGGTAATTCTTCCACACCTAACGCTTTTAGCCATTGACCGTTGAACCACATTGGGCCTCTATACCAGCCAGATGTTGGATGCATATTGATAGCAGGGATTGAATAGATGTGCCCATCAACAGTTGTAACGGATTTTTTAATTTCAGGATTTTCATCAAATATTTTTTGTATATTAGGAGCATATTCTTTAATAAGGTCTTCTAAAGGTACCAATACTCCTTGTTTTCCATAATCTACTTCCATACCAGGAGTGAAATTAGTTGACCCTGCTGCATAAATAACATCTGCAATATCTCCACTAGCAAATGCGAGATTTAATTTCGTCTGGAAATCACTCATTGGAGGAGTAATATACTCAAAATTAATCTTGGTCTTTTCTGAATACTCCTTTAAAGTAGGCATATCCTTCCATTCAGCCAGACCAGTACCAGGTGCCATCATGGATATTTCTATTTCTTCTTCTACAATTGGGAACCCTTCTTTATTCACTTCTACACCCTTCTCTTGACTTACTTTTTCTTTCGAACTGCATGCTGTAAGTAATAATATAGCTGTTAAAAGCAGTATTAGTATTTTTTTCATCCTTGCATCCCCTTTCATTTTTAAACATATACTTTCCTTTGAATGACATGTATTAAAGGATCACCCCCTTATATCACCACAATTTTAAAAGAGATTATCCTATCTACCCTTTCAATGATCCTATCATTACGCCTTTTACAAAATAACGTTGTAAAAATGGGTAAACAATAATAATAGGAAGTGTAGAGACAATCATTACCCCATACTTAATTACAGCTGCAAGCTGCTGCTTACTATGAATCGCCTCAGCCATAGTACCTGTTAAATTTGTGCTTTGTGATGACATTTCCTGCAATACAAGTATTTCTCTTAAAACTAATTGAAGTGGAAACATCTCTTTGTCAGATAAGTAGATAAGTGCATTAAAATATCCATTCCAGTGGCCAACTCCATAGAATAGTGCCATAACGGCTATAATTGGTGCTGATAATGGTAAGATAATTTTGACAAACATTTTAAAATTCGAGGCCCCATCAATAATTGCTGCCTCTTCCAATTCTTTTGGTATGGACGTTTGGAAAAACACACGTGCAATCACGATGTTCCATACTGCCGCAGCATTCGGTAAAACCATCGCCCAAATTGTGTCAATAAGCCCTAAATTTTTTACAACTAAGTAAGTGGGAATTAGCCCTCCACTAAAAAACATAGTTAGGACAAACATACCCATTAGAAGATTTCTACCAACAAAATCTTTACGTGCCAATGCGTATGCAGCAGGGATTGTTACTGCTAAGTTAATGAACGTACCTAAAGCAGTATAAAAAATTGTATTAAGATACCCTCTCCAGATATCGCCATTTTCAAAAATCAGTCTGTAACCTTCAAATGTAATTCCCTTTGGAAAAAACCACATTTCCCCTGTGTTTACATCTGATGGATTACTTATCGATGCACTAACAATATAAATCAAAGGGTAAAGTACGATCACTAATGCACCTGTGAGAAAAATATATACAAATGCTTTAAATATTTTGTCTGTTTTTGTTTCATGTATTGAACTATTCATATTCTAATCCCCCTCTTACCATAGGCTTGTCTCACTAGTCTTTTTCGCGATCTTGTTTACAGTTATTAGTAAGATAGCATTTATAACAGCATTGAACAGCCCAACTGCCGATGCAAAACTATACTGTGCGTCTAATAAACCTGCTTGATAAACAAATGTCGCAATCACATTCGAGGACTCAAGATTTAGAGGATTTTGCAATAGTAAAATCTTCTCGAATCCAAGCGCCATAATACTGCCAACGTTCATAATTAACAAAATAATCATTGTTGGAACAATTGCTGGAATGTTTATATGCCAGATACGCTGAAAACGCGTGGCACCATCAACTATTGCAGCTTCATGATGCTGTGGATCCACCCCTGCAAGGGCAGCAAGGTAAATGATAGTCCCCCACCCCGTACTTTGCCATACACCAGATAATACATATACCGTTTTAAACCAGGCTGGATCACTCAAAAATGCAATTGGTTCAAAACCCAGAAATTGTATGCCGTGGTTTATTATTCCTGTCGCAGGAGAAAGAAACGCTAGGATCATCCCTGACATAACAACAACTGAAATAAAGTGAGGTGCATATGTTACCGTCTGTACAGTCCGCTTAAATAAACTGTCTTTTACCTCATTTAATGCTAACGCTAAAATAATCGGTAATGGAAAACCAACAATTAATTCGTAGACACTTATTCCTAAAGTATTTTTGATTAAATCCCAAAAATAATAGGATTCAAAGAATCTAATAAAATGATCAAATCCAACCCATTCGCTTTCCCATATTCCTAAAGTTGGAATAAAGTTTTTAAATGCAATTTGCACCCCGTACATTGGAATATAATGAAAGATTAAAAAGTATAAAAATGCTGGCAATACAAAAAGGTAAAGCTGCCAATTTTGTAAGATCTTTCTGTTCCTTTTCATTTTTTCAGGTTTTTTTTGCTTTAATTTAAGGGGTTTCGTTGATCCATTATTAAATTCTTCTTCCTGTTGTAATGGAGAAGTTGCCGTACTTGAACTCATTCAATTAACCCTCCCTCTGGCTTCTTATGTAACTGCTTTCATACTAGCGTTTTTTAGGAAATGAAATCAATATGTTATTTCTATTAAGCTTGTCAAGGAGATAAAAACAACTATGAAAACGCTTACTAATTAAACTTTAGCAACTCTAGTAATATGTCACTCTTGCATCAATATGTAAGCCTTTACATTCTTACTAAATGCCTTTGTATCAGTCTTTAGGAAGAATAACTAATTATAAATAAAAAACTTATACTACTTAGTGCTCATTAATTATATAAACCAGAAGCAGTTTAAGATGTTCATGCATTATCCATGCCAACCTACACAAAAAGAATGTAAAAATTATTTTTGACATTCATATTGCCACATTAGTAAATAAAAGTTCAATCCTACCTGCACTTATATTAACTAAGCTGATGGACTCGAAAATACAATATTGATATGAGTGAACATGCGAAGATAAAAAGAAGGCCTACCATATTTCAGGAGACCGAGGCTAAATTACACCATTTGAGATGCTAATTTTTTAATAGAAACATAGATGATTAAACTTGTTAAGATGGGGGGTAAACCATAAAATGTAGAGAATAACTAGAGGCTGAATGTTTTTTTCTGGTGTATATACCTTTATGTGGCTTAGTAAGCAAGCACACATCCCCACTCATTTGTCTAACAAAATTAATAAATGAAAAAAGAATGAGGTTTGTGCACCTTAACAAACTATTTGTCACTTTATTAGCTCAAGTGCCGAGTTATCTTTCCGCATAATATCTTCATACCATTGTTTTAGATCAGTTTCCATTTCTTCTTTCAGCTCTGGAAAATGTTCCGCCAGGTTTATTCGTTCGCTTGGATCTTTTTCAAGATCAGATAAATGAATACAATCTATTACCGGCGTGTCAAAATCTAGCTTCCCATTTAAGGCAAGTTTCCATTTCCCTTGTCTAAGAGCGAGCTGACCATTATATTCCCAAAACACTTGTTCATGTGGACCTTTTCCACCACTTGTTACCATTTCAACGATATTTATTCCGTCAATGGAGACATTGTAAAAATGGATAGACTATAATCATTGAAAGCGTAAAGACAATTTTCACACCTATCAATATGTTAAATTCATTAAGCATTGTCAGGACAACAATGACAATTATGGTTCCACTTTCATTTCAACAATTTGCAACCAACTCTTGCAATATATTTCAATCTCACTTCAATATGTATGCCTTTATATACTTTTATTAAAGTGCTTTTGCAGTAGTATTTCGAGGGAAATACTACTGATAAAAAATTATCATGAACGAAACTAACTCCTTACTCGTAAATTCTTAGGTTATTTTGGATACACTGACTTACTACTATACCCCACAGTACAAGAACTTTATATTTTCCTAAAGCATGAAAAAGGCCATGATTAGTAAAAATCATAGCCTTAAGTATTGTATTCGATTACCTGTTTAAATTACGATATTGTCCAGGTGTTACACCTACTATTTTCTTGAACTTCCGGGTAAAATTCGCAACATCCAAATAACCTACTTGAACGACGATTTCTTTAATTGGCTTATCTGTTTCCCTTAATTGTCTCTTTATATCTTCCATGCGGAGATCTTGTAAATATTGCGTAAACGTAACACCCGTTTGTCCTTTTATAAAGCGACTAAGATACGATACAGATAGTTGAAATTCAAGCGCAATATTTTCCAAAGAAAGCTCATACATATTATAGTTGTCTCTAATATAAGCCAAAACATCATTTCGCAGTTTATCATTATGGCTTTCTTTCTTGCCATTAACCTCTTCACATATCGTTAAAACTAACTCGTGCAGCTGTTTGTGCAATTGTTCTATCGAATTAAAATCTGCTATTGCATTAAAATCCTGGATGTCTTTACTCAATTCCATTTCAGAAATTGTTTTCACAATTGCATTGATAATATCAAAACAGATGCATTTTAACACCTGGATAGACAGATCTTTATTAGCCAGATTTGTAAACATGTTACTTAATGTTTCAGCAGCGACAATCTGGTCCCCTTGCTTTAAACTTTGGACAAGCTTCATTTGTTCTTCTATCGGATATCCAAGTGACTGTTCCGGCTGTATACTGATTTCCTCAAAATAGATGATGCAGCCTTGTAGCTTTGCAAATTTATATTCCATTGTTGCAAGGGCTTCAATATAGGATCGGTTTATCAGGTTTTTTTCTTCGTAAAGCCCACCCACCCCAATAGTAGGATCAAAAAGGCAAGTTTCATGAATATACTGCTGAATCCGCGGCACAAGCTTTTGACGTTCTTTGTTAGCATCTTTTGTTACTTGATCCATACTTACAATTAGTGCCATAGCATCATTGTAAACCAAATCAATGCCATGTGCCGTGGCGTTTTCCAGCGAAATATTCGATAAGGTGTTAAAAACCTTTTCCCTTTCTTCCAAATTATCCTCTATAAAGGTTCCTTTTTCAAAATATACGATCGTCACAAAGTAGTGCCCATCCTTCATTTGAATATTTAACGAATGCAGCAAGGAATTTATTTCTTTTCCATCACTAATATTACCTTTTAATAGTTTCACTAAAAATTGATCCCTGGCAAAAGGTTTTTGCATAAACATCGTTTCATTCAAAATCTGATGGTCTTCAAATACATGTGTAATCGTCTTGCAAATGGTCTCTAATTCATTTCCGTCTTCCAGATCACCCGTTTTCTTTCTGCCCATGCTTGTTATTTCAAACAGGTTTTGAATTGGCTTATATTGATTTTTCCCAAGTATTACAGCTAATACAAAGCCAACAATTAAAAGGACAATTAACATGGCAAAGATCAATATCGTCGTATTGTTTAGAAGTTTAAAAAATTGCTCATCCTCCATCAACGTTAAAAACTTCCAGCCACTTAGCTCCGATTTAACAGACACAAGTGAATAATCTTTTCCATTTAATTTAATATTATTAACCCCGTAGTTATCTAAAGAAAGTGACTCTAAATCTTCTTCACTAATTGGTTCATCATTAATGGCAGATGCAATAGTCTGATTATTTTCATTGAAAATATAGACATTACCTTCAGTTTCACCTAATATGTTTTGAATCAAATCTGTCATCGTCGATTCCTCTATAAAATACATAACTGTACCATAAGGCTGAGGATTGTTTGGAGCTATCGGAAATAAATAAGCAATCATATTCTCATGTTTATAATTGTAATCATTCTTAATCACTACATTGTTAACAGGCTTTATGAATGGTATTTTCGTATGCAAATCACTAATAAGATCTCCTTTTCCCCATTCACCAAACCGATATTTTTTTTGTATTAAAGCATCAATAGTAAATGAACCGCTAGTGGAATATATTGTCTCATCATCATGATAATAAACAAATAGTTCTTCAATGATTGAACTGTTTGCTTTATATTTTTTTAATTCATCAATTGCTTCTCCACTGTAATATCCATGACTGATCATATAAGGAGTAAGCCTTGGATCATATGAAATTCTTGCTGCAAGAGTTTCTAATTCTTTCATTCGCTCGTTTGTTAGTTTTTCTACCTGTTCTAGTTTATTTATATTTGATTGTTCAATTTCCTGACGCAGGCTGGATACAGAATTATAATAAATAATAGTGCTCATGATAAGAAAAGGAACAAGAAAAACAAGTAGATAGGAGACGATATATTTATATAATAGTCGAGATTTAATTCTATTACGAAACACATTCCTCCCCCCTATATCTCAGTATAAAATAGTTACTTTTTAAGTTAGTCTCTTTTCCTCTAGTTGAACACACGCTCGATATGAAAACCAAGCAAGTGGATAAGCAATAATGGAGGATCCTGCAAAAAAAAGAAGAATTGGTAGAAATCTAAAAAGATAAAATAATAGAATAAGACAAATGATCATCGCAATCGTTTCCAACGGACGAGCAAGTGCAATAAAAAGCGATTGTTTAAAATACAAGTGAAACTTTAGTTCATAACGAACAAATACAAGAAAGAAATACATTACTGTAAGAAAATACAGGAAAATAATAATTAGTAAAAAAAGATGAACGTAAAATGATTGAATGTACTGTTCTGAAATGTTCATATCAATATAGAAAAATATCCCTAACCCAATCAATATAATTCCCAGACTATTCGATTTAAAAAACTGAGTTTTATATACGATATAAAACTTCCTGAATATTGGAATATCAAAATCTCCTTCAAACCACGTATGTATCACGGAGAACAGTGCAGCCGTTGCTGGCGATATTCCAAATACCCCCAAGCCAAGTAATGAAAATATGATCCACAGGAAGTGAAGATACATTATTTTAGCTAACCAATTCCCTATATCATACACCCATTTAAAAATACCATTTAAAGTTGTCATATCAGTCACTTCCCCATCTCGAGAATGCGCTACCATTTTTTTTGTTAATAGTTTAAAGACAGAGAGTTTAAAAGAAACCGACTAATTTGTCGATTTCTTTTAATATTGTACTATCATTTTCTGAAGCTTATTTCATCAAAGTGATCATTTACACCCGGTAGTTGTCCTTATTTGCACTTATTATATCACAAATTTGGTTTTTCTCTTTCTTTTTGTCACCTCAAAAATTGAAATGATTAATCTTTTTCAGTATATAATTTCAACCTCATCTGGACGGTAAACAGAAGTGATATTCCCCTTTTTATCTGTGGCAAACATAACCGTTCTTTCAGCTTTAAGCTGAAAGGTATATGTTCTATTTGATTCATGATCCTTAATTTCAACATGGGTATCCCCCGCAAATTCGGAAACAAATATAAATAAAGAACCATTTTCAAAAGAGAGTTTTCTCCCGTAATTACCTGGCATATCACCTTTTTGCCAATCCAGCTGATCCTGTACTCCTGCCTTTTCTATAACATATTCGTATAAAGCGATGATTGCCTCACTTCTTTCATTTAGTTCGACGGGTAATGAACACCAGATAATTTCACCTTTCCCGTATGAAAATTCCTTTATTGCCGTTGAATTTCGCTCAGGGCTCAAAACCTCTTTCATTGCTTCAGCAATTCGTTCTCCGCCAAATGAAACTGGATAATGTTTTTTATTTATTTCAAGCATTTCCTCGCGCAGGATATTTTCAATGCTAGTAGCTCCAATGATATCGGTCATTCGTCCTGTTTCGTGCCAATATTCATCTAAGTTTATAGGTCCTGTAAAAAATAGTGTTATACCTTGTTCTTTTACAACTTCCAAAATGCTAGTGAGTGAACTACTGTTAAAATTGTGTGGACTCGGAACAACCACTAGCTTTGGCGGTTCGTTTTTTAATGCTTCAAGATGATATTCACTTAATGCACGAAAAGGTATATTCATCTCATAAGCCAAAGTTCTCGTAAGCTTCATTGTTGCATCTAATGCTAGTCTGCGATTTGAGAATTCATTTGAATATGGGAAAACTACAGCTATTTCTTCCAGTTCCCTGCCTTTGAATAAATCTCGTGTATCATTTATAAACGCACCAAAATCATAAGAAACATTTGCTTCAGGCTTTTCGGTACCGTCAGCTCGAATTGCCCCGATATTTGATTCATTAATGTTATTCATATAGTAGTTTGTGTTCCAGAGCCATTGTACAGCGCCAGCTCCACCTGTCGAAAAGGAATAAGCATATTTTCTTTCCAGAATGTTGCGTAATTCTTCTTCACTCCTTTTTGCTTGATTATTTGGGTTTTCTACATACATAATTCCCGTTTCCTGAATCAGGTTTGGCTTAGTAGGAGTTTTCGTGAATATTCCATCCCAGACTAATTGATCGAGCAGCCACCATGAATGGTTCGTTGTATAATCAACCGCATCACAATAAAATAACGGTGATGGACGCTGTGAGCCAAGTGCTTCATCCTGTCCAACCGTAACAAGTTGATTTGGCGCTAACCGCTTAATGGGTTCTGTAAGCACTTTTGCCCATTTATTATGCATATCCATCGTATACAACGTATAATCAAGCCATTTTAAGCCTTTTTTCCCCAAAGACATATCTTTTATTCCAAGATTGATCTCACTCGGTTCAGGTGGTTCAACCGCATCAAAGGATGACAATTCCTGTTCCGTCATGTTCCATTTTTCCTGTAGTTCACGAATGGAACCATGACGTTTCCTAAGCCATTCTCTATATGCTTTACGATCATACTTATCATGACATGACCTAGGGCCTGAGAATGTGCGGCTCGGATCAAACAATGAAGGCTCATTAATTAAATCCCATTGAATATTAGTCGTTTCTGTATGCCTTGAAACGATTGACGTAATAAAACGTTTTTGCGCCTCAACACTTCGTGGGTCAAGGTATGGATTTTCTCCTTCCCATGTTTCCGGTGTAAAGGAAAAGAAAGTAAACGTTACTTCAAGATCGTGTTTTTTCGCACATAGGATAAAAGCATCAATGGAACGCAGCACATTTTCATCCACATGACCATCGACAAACATCATGTTGCGCCATCCAGTCCAAATCCCTGTACGAATATAATTTATACCTGCACGCTTCATTTGTGCCATATCCCGATCCCAAATATAAGGGTTAGGTAAGAATAAAAAGTAACGAGCAACATCTGATGTCATATACGTCATACCAACAATTGGCATTGGGCGTCCATCTTTTTGAAAATAGTCCCGATCACATGTTAATGGAACACCTTTTGTTAATAGTGTCTTATCCATTCCCCAGAAACCTTGATGAAGAATTCTTGTTTCTCCTTTGCTTGATACAGCATGACATGTTAGTTCATACAATCCTGGCATAATATCTATTGGAAAAATAAAGGAAAGGACATTCAATTGTTGGGAAGCTTTTACGATTTCTGTATTAGAAAAGACTTCTTGTTTATTCTTTTTAACAGTAAATGTCAATGTCCATTCTGTTGTTTCACTTTTAAACGACTGCAATAGATAGGTTACTTTTGGACGTTCCCCTTCATCATACGTTGCATAGTTCATTTTCAACCACATTTCAGTTACTCCATTTGTTACAAACAAAACTAATTCCTCGATAACCTTTGCGCCCTTTTCTGTCCAAAATTGTTCATTAACCTTCTGATTAATGAAGAGCCAGCGTCCTCCGGTGAATTTCCCTTTTGTATTTTCAATTAGGACACCAGGGGCTGCTACTTCACGCCCGCTCTTTGAAATACCTTTAAGCAACGGATAAATACGCGCATCCATCGGACCTACTGAACCCATTTCGGCCTCAATTGAACTGGATTTTGTCACATGCAGCACAAAGTTGCTGGTATCCGCAATTGGAAATAGATCCTCTTTACCGGAGAACACAGGAATATCCTCATTATGCTGCAAAGAAGCAATCGGTTCGGATTTAACATGCAATGCTTCATGAATATTTAATTGCTGATGGTAAGCTGTTTGCACACGTTCCCTTTCCCAATTGCCATTCGCCATATAACAAGGAATCCGAAATGGAATTCCGCCAATATGTACGATTCCTTTGCCGCTTTTAAGATGATCATATATTGCTTGCCAAGCACTTTTCGGAAAATAGGAACCATGCATATTTATAAAACAGTCCACTTCACTATTTGCTAAAATCCCCTTCAAAGATAGAGCATCTGCAACGATTATTTCTTGGTTAAAGTTTCCAAAAAAAGATCTGTTCGGTCTGTGACCATCTATAGGGAAACTAGAATCATAGAAAATAACGATGTTACCCATAAATAATAACCCCCATATTAACTTAATGTAATCTTTGTAATGACAGGACTCATGCTTAAAGCTTGTCATGCGTCTTAATCTATAATAAAAATCTCAATAACGGGTATAAGTACACCTGGTTTTTGGACAGGAAGTTCTAAAACAATTGAATCAATATCAATTTTTGTTTCTGTACTTGTGATGACTTCTTCAGGATCAAATTCTCTAAAATGGACCTCTGATGCATCATTTAGAAGCTGAGCATATTGTACTTTTCCAGCTAAACCTTTTAAATGAAGATGACGGAATGGCCATGAGTAAATATGGAGGTACAAGCGATTACCATTTTTCGTATAGCGACAGTCAAGCGGTGGCTTGTATTCACTATGCTTTGCTCCATATATCGAACGAGAGTGCAATCTCATCCATTCGCCAATTTCCTGTAATCGCTCTATAGAACGGCCATCAAACTCCCCTCGTCCATTTGGCCCTACATTCATAAGAAAATTTCCACTTTTTGAGACAGTATCAATTAACATTTTGAGCAGCATTTCAGTAGATTTCCAGTCAAGATTATCACGGTGATAGCCCCATGTTCCATTCATTGTCTGGCATGCTTCCCAAATGACTGGATGTCCATCTTTTTCGACAGGTTCCTTTGGCTGGTACTGTTCTGGAGTTATAACACCTTGATTTAAATCTAGGCGGTCATTGATGAGAATATCAGGCTGAAGATCTAGCACCATCTTTTCCAGCTTCTTAGACTGCCAATCATTCTCCCCTTTCCCTTTTTCCCATCCCCAGTCACGGTGTGGATAAGAAAAATCGAACCAAATATAATCGATTTTTCCGTAATTCGTTAATAATTCCCTAACCTGACCATGCATAAAATCAACATACTTATCCATATTACGATCAGTATTTTCTTTTTTGAAATCTTCATCATCTCGTTGCGGGTGCAACCCATCAATTGTAAACTCTGGATGATACCAATCTATTAATGAATGATAGAGTCCAACTTTTAAACCCTCTTCACGGAAAGCATCAATTATTTCTCGTAATAGATCTCGTTTTATTGGTGTATTGGTCACCTTATAATCACTGAGTTTCGTATCCCATAAGGCAAAGCCTTCATGATGTTTTGTCGTTATAACAAAATATTTCATACCTGCTTGTTTAGCTGCACTAGCCCATTCCTTGGCATTTAACAAATCTGGTTCAAAATGTTCAAAATACTTGCGGTATGTATCCGGGAGTATTCTTTCGTGTGTCATTACCCATTCATGACGAGCTGCCGGCGAATAGAGTCCAAAATGGATAAATAACCCGATGCGGTCATGAAGAAACCATTCAGGGTCCCCATATTTGTAATGCCAATTTGCATATTTTATCTCTTTTGATACTTTACTCATTTTTATAAACCTCCAATAATTTCAAAGTTTCAAATTTCAGTTTATCCGTCCATGCACTAACCAAATGGACTAAACATTTCTTATAAATAGTTCCTGCCTATAATATCTATTGGATGCTTACCTGTAAATATGTAAAATAAGCAGCGATATGTAAGCCTTTACAAAAAAGAATTCATTTTCTTCAAAACCACTTATATGCACCTATTTATAGTAAGCTGATTTATGTTCTAACCATAAATTTTCAGAAAACATGAATTGTAACATTTAAGAGAAAAACGATAGATTTATTCTTTAAAGAAAGAATAGTATTTTAGACATTTGGAAAAAAGTTGGGTATTCATCACTCTGTGGTTGCTCAATAGTAAAACACTTTAATAACGATCAGTTATGTTATAGATTTTAGTGATCGACCAGAGATTCCCTGCCATACCATAGTAATTGTAGTGATGACCTCTCTGTATTTGGTTTATCTTATCAACTTGATCTTTGTTGACTAATGTCTGATAGTACGAGGGAGGTACATCTTGAATTTTATTTATACTTCGTTTAAACCTCGTCTCTGCTCTAGCTTTTTCAACCTCTTCTGATAATAAGCTTCTTCTTTCTATTTCTACAGCAAGTTCAATTGCCTTATCCCGTTTGATACTTAACTCAGAAGCTTGCACTTTGTATTGTTCAACTAAATTCTTACTTTCGTTTGTTAGATTAGTATTTTCAATTTCGAAAATTATTTCATCAATTTCTTCCCATGCGGATTGCATCAATTAACTCTTTACTTCTTACAGAATCATTCGTTAGTAATGACTCAAGAGTATACGAATCACTCGATCTAGCATTTACCCTTATTTAAATGGCATTGTTATGAGGAAGTAAGCTTTCTTTTTACATAATCTCGGACCCTTGTGCCGTAACTTTAATATAACTTAGTCCTAAAAACCCTACAGAACAAGTCCCAAGGCGACTTACAATAATAACAATTAATAATTTATTTGAAATATTTAAATTCCCTAGTAATTTCAATATAATTCTCCTTTTAATAGATCGGTTTTCGAAAACCTTTTTAGGCTTTGTATACTATATTTAAGTAATTAATATTAGAAAAATTAATAAGTAAACTAAAACTCCCGAATTTACTCATTTTCATATTGATATTAATTAAAGATACTAAAAAAGTTGCCATTTTGTTGGCAACTCAAAAGAGTACTTATGTTAATTCATATTCTTCCAGACTTTTGCGAATTTTTCTATCCCCTGATCTGTTAATTGATGCTTCGATAGTTGTTCAATAACTGAATATGGAACCGTCGCAATATCAGCACCTGCTAAAGCTACACGTGTTACGTGAACAGGATATCGAACGGAAGCTGCAATTATTTGGGAGTCGATGTTATGGACGCGGAAGAGTTCAGCAATTTTTGATACTAATCGAACAACATCTCCCGAAATATCATCTAATCTTCCTAAAAAAGGTGAAACGAATGTTGCTCCAGCTCTAGCAGCTAAAAGCGCTTGATTTACTGTAACGATAAGGGTTACATTTGTTTTAAACCCCCATGAAACAGAAAACCGATTGAGGCACGTGAAAACATACTACAACAGGATTTTCCTACGTTCAAATTGAATGAAAAATGGGTGGGCGATATCACCTATATTCACACATTACGTGATAAAAAAATCATCGGATATTTTTTCTCTCGTTCCATGACGACTGAACTAGTTTTACAGGCTTTAAACAAAGCTATTTCTATCCAACAGCCGAAGTGAGGCAGCTAAACCCCTTATTTAGATATACCGTAGTTGCTTTTATATCAGTAATTATTTTTCGGAAAAATGGTATCTTTATCCTCAAATTCAACCTAATAAATTAAATTTAAAAAATCTTCTTTTTCTATATTTCCGAAGTATTTCTTCACATCAATATTATTAAGTGCGGTATCAAGATCAGCACGTTCATAACGCGTCCCATTCAAAGCTCTTTCAATCTCTTCAACGTCACCCACTCCAAAAAAGTCACCATAAACTTTACACGTTACAATGATCCCTTTTTGAACCTCAAGACGAACATCGATATGACCAATAGGGAATCGATGTGAGTGTTGGTAATTGAATGTAGGTGATTTTCCATAATTCCAATCCCAATTTTGATAACGCTTCTCTGAAATTTCGTTTATTTTTTTCCAATCATCTTCTTTTAGGTCATAGGTTGGAATCGTGTCTTCTCCCTCAAAAATATAACGGAGTAATAGTTCTCTAAACTGTTCAATTGAGATTTTTTCATCTAAATACTCACTAATATTAGCTACCCGGCTTCTGATTGATTTAATCCCTTTTGATTCAATCTTGTCTTTCCTTACTTTTAATGCGGAAACAACACTTTCTATTTCTGAATTAAATAGTAGTGTCCCATGAGAAAACATTCGTCCTCTTGTAGAAAATTGCGCATTACCCGAAATCTTTCGTCCATCGGCTGCAATGAGATCATTTCTACCACTCATTTCAGCCTTAACACCAAGTTTTTCAAGTGCTTGAACAACTGGTTCCGTAAATTTCTTGAAATTATGAAAGCTTTCACCAACATCTTTTGTAATAAAACTAAAATTCAAATTTCCTTTATCATGGTAAACCGCTCCACCACCAGAAAGCCTTCTAACAACATGGATATTTTGTTCCTCAACATAAGATGTATTTATTTCTTCAATTGTATTTTGATTTTTCCCTATGATGATTGATGGTTCGTTTATGTAAAATAATAAATACGATTCATTTGGGTCTAAATGTTTGACTGCATACTCCTCAATCGCTAAGTTGATTTGTGGGTCTGTTATTCCTTGATTGTCGATAAAAAGCATGTAATTTCCTCCTTATTGATCGCTCCACTCAAATCCAGAGCTTGCAAGGACAACTTGTCCTTTGAAATACTCTCTGGCTTCCTTGACTAAAATATCATGTTCACCGAAATGTGGTAAATGTGTTAATAATAATTGCTTGGTATTAGCAGCTTCGGCAAGATATCCAGCCTCTTTACTATTCATATGACCGCTATTTTTCCCATCTTGATTACCATACAGGCTAGCTTCAGCAACGAGAAGATCAGCACCTTGAGAAAAATCGATAAAGGACTCTTGAAAGCTTGAATCTGCTGTATAAACAATGGTTGTTTGCTGATCTGTGATCCGCATTGCAAAGCAAGGTACAGGGTGTATTGTTCGTAAAAATGATATCGTAAAAGGTCCTATTGTTATGGTTTGAGCAGGATTATATTCGATTCCCTTTGTAGCTGTTTTATATGTTAGCTTGTTAAAACCCTCTCTGTCTAAAGAATGACCATAGATGGGTAATGTTTTCGTTGTCCCTTTTAAAATGGATGTGACATGGCGACCAAATTGTAATGGACCAATATCTGCAATATGGTCATGATGATAATGAGATAAAATGACTGCATCTAGTTCATCTACTTCAATCGTCTCTTGTAGCTTTGATAAAACAGCACTTCCACAATCAACTAAGAGCTTAAATCCATTCGATTCCAGCAAATATCCAGAAGTCGCTTCATTGACTGCAGGAAATCCTCCCCAATAACCAATTACCTTTAGTTTCATGTGCTTAACATCCCTTTCAAATTCCTCATTAACTTCATCATTGTCAATATCCCCATTATACTAAAGTCCTATGACGATTACACGTGAACTAGCTTTAAAGCAATACTAATCATAAGCGGAGATTTCCAAATAATAAAGTTGTTACAAAACAGTCGTTGACACTTTCAAACTGTTATAATACAATGAAGATATCAACCGAGATGGGGGGGAACCATTTGATGATGAAAATAACTGAATTTTTCAGAAACTTGCCAAAAAAGCAATGCACAGAATGTGGTAATGCAATTGAAGAGCAGCATGAATGCTACGGTAATACTTGCAATGAGTGCCTTCATGTAACAAAGATTTAAGAACCACAGCCCTCATATCTTTCTGTACAGTCTGTACTAATACACGCTATAAAATATAAAAAAGCTTGAGGCAATTTACATCCTGCCTCAAGCTTTAATTGTAAGTCTGTTTTCGCAAAGATTGTTGTTTTCCGTACAAAGATATCTTCGTGCTCTTTTCGCTAAATTACTCTGATATCCCTTTGGACATAGCTTCATTTTAGATCATAAAAATCCAAAAGCCGATTTTTATTACTAGAGCAACAAACTTTTAGAAAAGAGCCTATTGTACTTCATAGACCTCAAATATTTTTTAAATATTGTATTATCAAATTTTGTGCTATATTATGGTATTTTTCTAGCTCACTTAATCCAAATCCAAAAATATTCATTATTTCTTACGTTGTGGCACCAATCATTATACTTGATATTAATATTAACGCTCACCACTTACCCAATGATCCGGAGTACTTAAAGTAGCTGGTAATTTTGTGTTGATATCTCCTTTTGCCGAATTAATTTGTGCTTGAGTAAGAAAGATACTTCCTATGAGGTTCGCACCACTTAAATCTGCGTCTCTAAAGTCAGCACCAATCAAATCAGTCTTTCTCATATCAGCATCTCTGAGGTCAGATGCTATAAACAAAGCTCCTCTTAAGTTAGCTCCCTTTAGATCTGCTGCTCTTAATTTTGCACCGATAAGGTCACTTCCCCTACCTATTTTGCTGATTCCTTTTTTACCTCCCTTGTCTGAAACTTTCGCACGTACTAGTTCACTTGTGCGTAGAAGTAAATCATTTACGGTCGCTCTATGTGCAGGTACATTAAGGTCTATAATTGCTTTTGGACTTAGCTTGGTTAGCCGTTCCGTTTCTTCTAGGGCAAACTGTAAATCACTATAAATAGGCTGAGTAGCTTTTAAATTAAGTGCTTCATTTAAATAACAAAGCATTTCATGTAGTTGTTGCATAATAGGAAATACATCAAACATTTCCTTCGCTGATTCTGGGTTATCTCGCCAATCGTTTCCATCAAACGTAACTTGTGAAACTTTTTGACCTGCACCGAAGCATTCATATACTGTACAGCCACGAAATCCGCTTTTTCTTAGATCTTTATGTATGCTACAACGATAGTCTGATTGTAAGTTTTGACAGGGAGTACCTCCATCTTTATCAAATGCAAAGTCAGCAGATTTTGCATAAGGCAAGGCTACACAGCATAAACCAAAACAACTTTCACAGTCTGCACGTAAAGGATTAACATTATTATTGTTATTCGTTAATTGCTTCGACACTACTTTCACTTCCTTGGTTGAAAAATTATATCGCTTCCTTCAATATTGCAAATCTAATAAGTCATCTATAATTATTAACATAGATTCACATTATCCTAACTATTATTATAGTGAATGAAAGTCTTTTGAAGCAAATTCGGGGAATATTCAATTGTAATCTGACGTCTTGTTACGTTCATAATAGATCATTAAAATATCTCCATGCTATCTTTAATTTAACACATAAACCCAATTATTTTTTCCATTTGGTAAGTTTAAATCCTTTGATTTCCTTGCCCTTTAATTAAAGTGTCATATTCCTTTAAAATAGCCCTAATCCTTAGGAAGAGCAAAAAAAATCGAGTATAAATTCCATTGGATTTTATTCTCGATTTCTTATTATTAAATCAATATCCACTTAATCTTCCTTATAGTTGATATGTAGTAATTCCAATCAAATCTGCATCAATTATTTGCTTTAAACTGATTAAGTTATTTTCTATTCATGAAGTTGCAACTAATCTTCTTTCCATTGCCGTCGATTCATGAATGGCTAATTGTGAGGAAAATTCATATTTTTCACAGGTACGATATTGCTTTTTATGTATTTTCTCGAATATGACCTCAACTGCCTTTTTGGCCATTTCCTCTACAGGTTGTATTACTGTGGTAATCTTTGGCTCCAAAAGTTCAGTTATCTCCATGTTATCGAAACCAACGACAGCCAAATCTTCTGGAATATTCCATCCGCATTTTTTTGCTTCTGAAATAAGTCCTGCTGTAACTGGGTCTCCTCCTGTAAAGATTGCTGTTGGTCGAATATTCATGCTTGCTATCCTGCGAAATATTTGTTTCCCATCCTCTACTCTTAAAGCATCGTCAAAGTGACAATTTTGATTAAAGGTACACCCGGCCTCTGCTAATGCCTTTTTAAATCCTTGCTCTCTTTCTTTTACTCCCTCACTTACCATTCCATTCGAACAATAGGCGATCTGTCTATGACCCCTATCAAGTAAATGTTTCGCGACGTTATAGCCACTTTTCACTTGATTCATAAACACCATTGGAATTTGAGCATTCTCCACTTTTTCATTGCAGAGTATGATTGGACCATAATTTAAATAGGCATCAATAATAGACCAATCATTTTCTAATGATGTCATGATGACACCATCAACCTGCTTTGTTTTTAGTAAATTTAAATAATTCCGTTCCTTTTGCTTTGAAAATTGTGTTTGACAAATAATTAATTGATACCCTTTTGCCGAAGCTGCCATTTCGAGCACCTCGATAAGTTGGCTAAAAATTGGTGTGGAAATCTTAGGTATTAAGACTGCAATAATACCTGTTTTTTGATTTCTTAAGCTTCTTGCAGCAGAGTTTGGAACATACCCCAAATGCTCCATTGCCTGCTGAACAAGCTTCTTTTTCTCGTATGAAACATAGGGATGATCATTTAAGACCCGTGATACAGTCGTTCTTGATAATCCTGCTAGTTTCGCGACATCTTCAATGGTAGACAAATTTCTCCCTCCCCATAGGCTCTATATTGCCCACCTTGTTCGACCGTTGGAAACGTTTTCATAATTAATTATATGTAAATTCCATTTATATTTCAATCCTTTTTTAGCAACTTCTCTAAAACGCACTTGCTTTTGGAGGATTATCACTCAATAACAGTACGAATGTTGAGGACATGAATAAGGAACCATCAGTAAATATTCGTAATTTCCCATTCGATCCTACCTTACTTTTCTACTATTCATACATCCAAAGTCAAAGGAAAGAACCAATTCCATAATTGAATTGGTCCCACCTTGCTACTTTATTAAACTGCTATTTCTTTATCATGATTATCGTTTCTTTCCTTCTTCAGCTTCACTGTAAAATAAAGAATCGTTCCTATCATCGCACAAACCATAAAACCAACTAACACTATTGCTTGTGTCCACATTAAACTACTATCACCACTCGAAATAATCGCCTTAAATCCAGCAACCGAATAAGTCATTGGCAACCATTGGTTAACTTGTTGAAAAAATTCAGGAATTAACTCAAGTGGAAATGTTCCTGCACTTGTTGTTAATTGCAGAATGAGAATGATAATGGCGATAAAACGACCTGGATTATCCATGGATGTAACCAAGAATTGGACGATTGACATATACGTTAGGCTGGTCAAAATACTAAATAGTATGAATAACCCAACACTTTGTACTTCAATACCTAATCCATATAAAAGAATCAAATCTGCTAATATCGCTTGAATAATAGCAACAATCAATAAAATGCTAAACTTACTAATGAACCATGAAAATCCCGATTTTTGTGGTCCAGAAGATTTTCGTAGTGGAAAGACTACAGTTAAAAGTAAGGTCCCCACGAATAGAGCCAACGATAAAAAGTATGGCGCCAATCCTGTTCCGTAGTTCGGTACTTCATTTAGTTCTTCAGTATTTAAGTCTACTGGATTTGCGACCATATCATATAGTTCATCTGAACCTTTCGCATCCTTGGTTTCTTCTGTTGCATCAGCAAGTTTAGTAGACAATTCATTTGTTCCATCTGATAGGTCTGTTATGCCTTTATCTATTTGATCCGCCCCATCTGCTAGCTGCACTGAGCCATCTTCTAAAGCAATAGATCCGTCAGCTAACTGATTAAGTCCATCTTCAAGAGCTAATCCTCCATTTTTCAACTGTGTTGTACCTGTTTTTGCTTCTGAAATTTTATCACCAAACACACCTAATCCAGAGGTGATTTGGGATTGACCTTTTTTCACTTCTACTGATCCGTTGTATAATTTTTCTTGCCCTTCCGCTAATTGATTGATTGCAGCCTCTACAGATGCGGTACCATTAAAAAGCTTTTCAGTATTAGTAGGTAACTCAGCAACATTCTGGTTAAGATCATTAGCTCCTACTGCTAATTGATCTAAATTGACAGATAATTCTTTTCCACCTTGATCTAAGGCGTTTAGAGCTTCAGTTAGCTTTATCAGTTCCTGTTTTTTCTCTTCAGGAAGTGGCATTCCTTGTAATTCTACAAGCAGCTCATTAACCTTAGACGTCACTTGTGTTAAATTTTGTGATAAGTTCGCAGCACCTTCACTTGCAGATGTACTGCCATTTGCAACCTTGTTAGTCCCTTCCACAAGTGATGGAGCACTATTTTTTAATGCTTCTGTTCCACTTGTTAAAGTTGGCAGGGACTTTTGTAATTCCCTCACACCTGATAATGAATCATTTAAACCTGTTACCAATTGAGACGTACCAGATTCTGCTTGAACAGATCCATTATAAAGTTCATCTTGACCTTGTTTCATAGCAACTAGTCCTTCATCTAAACTGCTTACACCTGAAGCTAAAGATGATGACCCTGATGATGCATCTTGTAAGCCCTCTTTAAATGTAATTGATTTGGTGACTAACTCTTGAAGGCTTTCATCAAGCGTGCCTGAACCTTCTTTTAATTCTCCAACACCATTATGAATCTCACTAGCACCGTCACTAGCTTCTCCAATGCCATCTGCCATTTGTTCAACATTTTCAAAAATACTTTCTGCATACGTTTTTGTTAACGATGACGAAACCTCTTCTTTTATTTTTGCTACTGCACTTTCACCGATTTGCCCTGAAATAAAGTTATAAGCTTTATTTGATTTGAAAGAAAGTTCTAAGTGCTTTGGTTGATCTTCTTGTAATGTTGTTGCATTGCTTGAGAAGTTTTCGGGTATTTCAATTTTCATATAATAATCTTGGTTTTCTAGTCCGCTCTCTGCCTCATCCTTATCAACGAAATGCCAATCAAAGCTTGGATTTTCCTTCAAGTTTTCAACTAATTCATCACCGACTGCGAGCTTTTTCCCTTCAAATGTTGCTCCCTTGTCACTATTCACTACAGCAACAGGCAGCTGATCCAGTTTGCCGTACGGATCCCAGAAAGCACTTAAATATCCACCACTATACATTAACGGAACAAACAGAACCCCGATTACAGCGATAAGCACTTTTTTATTTTTTAGAAGTGCCATCCATTCTTGTTTTATTAAAGACAAATCCTTCATCCTCCTGTCATACTTGGTAAAAATTATTCTTTTTAATTCTATTATGTCTTAGAGCTATTTTAATCAGTATTCATAATGACCATTTTGTTCAATTAGTCATCATAGACCAGAAAAGAAAGGATTATCCAATTGACAATCCCTTTAAAAGATACTGTTCAAATAGCTGTGCGATCTCTTCCTTTTCAAGTGGCTCGTGATCTTTTTCCCAATCAAATATAAGGGAGACATAAAGCTTCAGTATAATAAACGCCATTAGCTCTGGATCACAAGGTTTGATTTCATTTTCCTCAATTGCAGCAATAATTCTTCCTTTTATATAAGTTAAGACCATTTCTTCGACCTTTTGTACGCCTTCTTTTACAGTCGGTGTACCAATTTCATTGCCTTCTTGGAAAATTTTTATCGTTAATTGATGTGTTTTACGAAATTCTAAAATACTATAAATGGCACGGTGTACATTTTCAAAAAATGAATGTTCTGAATCAAAGGCAACCTTTGCAGCATCCTTCATATCTAAAAGTAAGTCTTCGATGATTTCAGAAAACAGCTCTTCCTTATTCTTATAAAAAGTATAAATAGTTCCTTTTCCGACATTGGCCAGCCGTGAAACTTGATCCATTGTTGTTGCTTTGTATCCAAATTGAGTAAACGATTTTGTTGCAGCATCAAGAATTAGTTGTTTACGATTTATACTCACTGCATTCACCTCAACGTCTAAAAATGACCAAATGAACAATTTAGTCATTTTGTATAAAAGTACTATATCACGTCTTCACTTTTTTCACAACAGAAGGTTAACTGGAAATTAACATTATTTATCTTCTTGGTTTAACTTCTCTTGCAGCACCTTGCGATGATTGTCCAAAAGGTCGGGATAATTGGTTAACTCCTGCCTTCCTTTATCACTAATTGCATAAACCCCTCTTTTAACGCGAACATACCAATCGTAATAATTTTTATTTAAAATCGAAAGTGTTTTAACTCCCGTTCCCATCTTAACAAGGGAACTAGGAGACATAGGTCCACACTGTTCGAGATAGTAAGCTATTTGAATACAGGTTTCTTTGTATGCCGTCATTATTTTGACCTTATTACTTCCACCAATATTATAATCAGCACTTCTCCCTTCTATTTCAATCAGAAGTGCATTTCTTTTTCGCTTATTTTGTTGCAAACTCTTCTTTTGGTCAAATGGTGTTGGATGAGTCACGAAATCAATTTTAGAACCATTTCCTGAAAAAGAGACAATAATTAATCCCAATTCTAACTTAGAGACCAAATGACAAACATCATTCCACCGTTTAGATCGTAAACGTTTTGGCTTTGGAATTGCAATGTAGACAAGGTCTGTTAAACGTTGTCGCTTAGTTGCTTGAATAAGTAAATCAATTGTTAGAGATAGCTTTAATTCAACGATCACTAACTGTTCGTCTTTTACAGCTGTCATATCACAATCTTTCACTTCTCCGTTTACTTGGAAACCCTGCTTTATAAAGTGTCTTTGAATCGGCTTGTATAAATCAACTTCTAATATTTTTTTCTTTTCCTTCATATATCATTACCTCTATGTCTTAAGCATGGACTTTTTTTCATACCTATTGGCTTTTTTCGCAAAGATTGTTGTTTTCCGTACAAAGTACTAATGTACACGTTTTAACTATATCTTCGGGCTCTTTTCGCTAAATTACTCTAATATCCCTCTGGAGATATCTTCAATTTATATCATAAAAATCCGAAAGCCGATTTTTATTCGTACTATAGCAACAAACTTTTAGAAAAGAGCCCTAATCAAATGATGATCCCTTTGCTCCAAGTTCTAGTATAAAACAAAATAGAAACGATGTGTCACAAACACGATAGATAATATATACGAATAAAAGCAATTATTTAATAAACATTTATAAAAAAATTTGTTAATACTATTAACAATCACAATAAAATTTTCCATTCCTCAGAATAGATTTACTGTATAATATCGGTATAAAAGACCGTATCATCCCGATACGACAGGAGGTACATTTTTATGTGGAAGGCATTAAAGTTTATATTCTCCATAGGACTAATTGGTTTTGCACTCATTATTACTGCTGGGGTTATTATTGGAATCACTGAAGGAGATAGTACGCTTGCAGAGGATTTTTGGGTATGGTTTATTGTTGGGTTTATTCCATTAGTCGCTGGTATTAGTATAATCTATTCACTCATTCGCGCCAGTAAAAACAACAAAAAACAATCGATTGAAAATGAACTATTTAAATTAGCTAAAGCATATGAGGGAAATGTTACAGCAAGTGAACTAGCCATGGAAACATCACTTAATTTATCTGAAGCAGAGAAGCTGTTAGAAACCTTTGTAAGTCGAGGAGTCGTAGTTCGTAAAATATCTGACAGTGGAATATTTGTCTATCAATTTCCAATGATCTCAGATAAAGAAAAGTCAACCGCAAAAGGCATATATGAAATTTAAGAAGATTTTAGCGCCGGAATTTTCTCCGACGCTTTTTCAGTTTAAAGGGATTTTGTGAAATGATCATTTAATTACATCCGTATCCCCTTTTAAGAATGGAAATACGATGACAATGATTTCACATCCTTTCTCCATTGAGCTTCCTTAGAATTCATCTTACTTCTTGCAATGTATGAGTATCATAATCAAATGACTTCCCCTCTAGTAATCCAATCAGAGTGTTCGTTACTTTCACTTCAACTAGATTTTCTCCTTCATTTAGGATCGATGTCGGTCCTTCCCATTGATATGGTGTCCAGGCTCGCACTCCAAGAGTGTAGCCATTCACGATTACCTCCAGGCAATCATGAACATTCTTATCTAAATCACCCAATGTAAGGATGAAGCGTTTTGATTGTGGAACTGTCTTTAAAATTTCAGTTCGCTTAAATAATATTGTTCCTGCATAAAAAGGAAGACTCGGATAAGGTCCACGGTCGATCGGTGACATGTTGTCTATAATCGTAATTATTGGGCGAGCATCAGGATTAAATTTAATGCCAAAATCGCCAATTAAATAGAGAGCATCTACAAGGCCATCAAAATCATGATGAACCGTTACGTCAATACGAAGAGTATTTTGTCCTTTCTGCAGCATAGATAAAATATCACTAACTTGATTTCGATGATCATAGACAAATTGATCCTTAAAATTTGTTACTGCATGATCATTGATCCATATTTGGTATTCGCCGGAAATGGCTTCTTTATCCATTAAAACTGAACAACTACCTGGAAGGTCCTCGATTTCAAATGCTCTTTCAAATATACACGCTACCGGATAATCAATGGCCATTTTCATTGGTGTTCCAAAAACTTGATCAAAAGTTAACGGTAGCTTTTGCTGTTCTGAAAGATCTGCACACTGATCAATAAATGTTTTCACTTGAACAATTGATCCAGAGGACTTCATTGACCCACCTGTTCCTTGCTGATCATTTATGGTTAACTCAAATGTATCCAAACGCAACACATTGTCTTGGAGAGGCTTCATATGCCAAGCTTTATTTACCTCCACTTCCCATAAGAAGGGCTCTAAATCAGGACATGCCGTTTCATTCATTGTTTCTTCATTTGGAGTAATTTGAATTAAGTGAGATTGATAGGGATCAAAATGCAAATCAACCTTCCAGCCATCTCCTGCTTGTTTATGACACAGTAAATCAGTACTACCTGTTTCCAAATTTAATCTTCTAAATGTACAAGAATGATTTTTACCATCGCTTAATTGATTAAAATAAAGCGCTGCATGATGTTCTCCCGCTTCCTGGTTGCTAATAAATACAAGAACCGAATCATCCTGCAGTAATCGTTTCTCCACTAGGAAGCTCTTACTCTTACCTGTTGGAATAAATTGAATTTCTTCTTGGAGATGATTCTCTAATAAAGAAAGAAGCGTTTTTTCATAGTGATCTTTTTTCGGTAAAAAATATGCATTTCTGTTCCCTTTTACCGATTGTTCGTCTAGATTGGAATGTACGCTTTCCGAAAAATAGTGAATCTCTGAATCCTTTTCCAAACCAAAGACTTCCTTCATTTCATTCTCGCAGAATTCTTCATTAATTTTTTCAAATGGAAGCAATCCATTTGCGATGACGACTCCACCCTGATCAAGAAATTCGTTTATTTTTTTCCATGCTTCTATTTCCAAATTGGATATTGGCGGTAGAATAAGAACTGAATAACAGGCATTCCCTATCCTGATTTCTCCATTAGTAACTACTGCTTCAGCAAGTAATTCTGGGTCCAAATGATCATAATCTTTGTGGTTCAATGTTAATTCCTTACAAATCGTTAACCAATCCTGTTTCAATTCATGTAATCTTTCTTTTACTTCTTTATTCTCTCCACTATAGGAAAAGCTATGAAATGGGTTCCCCATATGAGTCCACAAAGTAGTCGTCGGATCAAGAACAGCGATTTTACGCACTGGTATGCCACAGCTCATAACATAAGCGAGTCTGCCTGCATAATCTCCCAACAAACGGAAATGCTTCCAGTATGGATTTTGAAGAAATTGTGAAGGTGGTGCATCATGTTTTTTTAATCCATCTAACGTGTAAAAAAATGCGTGAAAATTAAAGAAGTTGATGCCAAACGCTCCTAACCGGTCCAGCATCCATTTCGCATCCTGAAGTGTCATCGACCAACCTATACTGTGAAAACATTCAATTAACGTACGTTCTCTACCAAGTTGATTGCTAAGTGAACTGACTAACTTTGGATTCGCCCGAAAGCTAGTTCCATATTTATCTAAAATCCACTGCAAAGAACGACCAAGTTTTTCATGTGCACTATCCCCGCCCGGAATATGACTATAAAGCTGTGTTGTCATACGTACAGATGGAACCTCTGCAACATATTGCAGGCCATTCTCCTCACACCAATCATGAATTTGTTTATGATAATTTTTTCTTAATAGAAGATGGATTGATTGAAAGTAATCATAACGAACTTTTGCCGTCCCACTTGCTTGATCATCAATCAATGCATGTAAATAATCCTTTATATCATATCCTTTTGTTTCTTTGAAAAAATCAACGAGCTTAGTGGTCCAAGGTATTTTCCCTAAAAGTCCTGTTTCATCTGAAAACATCCCTTTTATTGTATGGCCAAATTCCTCACTCAGCTTTTTCGCATAGCGATTATGGGTTACTTCAATAAAAGTTTTGACTGCTTCTTCATGACAAGGATCTACAAATGTACCATAATATTTAAAATCACTTATCTCCTCTTCAAGGAAACAATGAATCTCCCATTTTCCTTCGGGAGCCTGCCATTTTAATCTTTTTCGTGTCGAGTAAGTAAAATAGCGCTTTTGATTATATGCTGTTAATCCCGTCTTTTGGAACACCGGTTCAGCTTGATAGTTTCCAATATAGTCATTTACATCCAATGCTTGATCCCATCTTCGACTTCCAGTAGATGGATCAATTGAAACTGCTTTTGCTGATAAGACTCGTCCCCATGGCAAATCGAGACTGCATGACTTTCCCCCATCTATCGATTCAGACCGGTGAATGAGTTTATAATGTTTTGCATCAGGATGCTCTAATGTAACTTCTCCCCCTGCAATCCCACTTGGATAAGGGTATTCATCATATAACCACACATCAAGCTGAAACTTTTTGGCTGTTTCGACTGCAAACTTAACCTTTCGAAACCACTCTTCAGATAAATAAGGAATCGTTAAACCTTGTCTTGGACAGATGAAAAATCCTCCAACACCTTTATCAGCCATTTCCATAATTTGATTGTTAATTTCAAACTCTTCCATCTCTCCATTCCAAAACCAAAATGGATGTACTCGATAAGCTGATTCCGGGTTTAGAAAATCTTTTTTATCAAACATTAAACCACTAGACTTCGTTTTCACTTTTGCCATCCTCCCATTCCTTCAAAAATAAATCTATTCTACTAGCTACATCGGTTTTATATGAAGAGTCATTCCCTTTTTCATCGATATCGTATAATACGTTTTTCCTAATGACGATTCGCTTATTCTGATCCCATCACCTATTAGTAAACAGTTTGCAAACCCAGGAAGTTTCAAAGTGATGAAGGTATCTCTATCAGCAACGATTTCACCACATAATGATTGTGTTTCTATATTCCACGAATAGGAAACCCTTCCAGTCATAAAACGAAAATCCGTTACATTCCCTTTCTTCCACTTTATAGGAAGTGCCGGTAATAGTTTGATTATTTGAGGAGAAACAAATAGGAGCATTTCTTGTACTGCATTAATAACGCCCATACTCGCATCTAATTGGACTGGCGCTGTCTCAATTTCCATATTTAATCCCATATTTCGCCAATCATTATGAACAGTGAAAAAATTAGTTAAGAGACATGAACGTGTGAGGATATCTAAGCATTCCAAAGCTTTGTTCCCATCGTTCATTCTAGCCCATATACTCGACATATGTGCCAGCGACCAACCGGTTTGAGCACCTAATATTCTCATTGATACTGCAACTCTAAATCCGTCGAACAGTTCCTGATCTTCTTCTTGGTTAATTTCTCTCCCTGGAAAAACAGGATAGATATGAGATAGATGGCGATGATTGTACCGATCTTCAAATGCAGGGTGTAACCATTCCTTAGTGGCACCATCTTGATTAACTTCATATTGAGGTATACGGGTGAGCATTTCCTGCCACTTTTCAATTTCATCTAAATAAAATGACGTTTCCTTTGCTCCCTCAATTAAATGATGTAACACTTCTTTCAATATCGCCAAATCCATTGTTGCATTGATTGTGGTTGGCATAGGATGTGCAATTTGTTTACCATCCTTTGGCATAAAATTATCTGGAGTATTTTCTGGTGAGACTGAGGGTAGATACTGGTAAATACCAGCCTCATCTAGGACAAGGAAATCCTCATAAAAAAGAACAACTTCTTTCATAAAGGGGAGCACTTTATCTATCAAAATCTTCTTGTCCCCAGTGTATAGATAATAATCATAATAATGCTGTGCCAACCATCCAGCTGCCCCGGTCCAATTCATAATGACAGGGACGATTTGATTTGGCACACCAATACCAGGAGTTGTTCCTGCAGGTATATAAATACCACGACATCCATATAATTTTTTTGCATTCTCTCGAAAATCTTCCATCATGTCCTCATAATAGGTAAATAAGGCTGGCACTAGTTCGGATAATCCCCCTACTGTTGCATGCCAATACATCATTTGAATGTTTTCATTTGCCATCCGATGACACCACATCAGATTATAATCTCCGCCCCAAAGACCATACATCCCAAACGGTTGTCCCTCAGGTCTCGTACCAGAGATAAAAAGGTATCTTCCATACTTCCACAATTTTTCTATTAATTGAATGGAAGCTTCTCCTTCATAAGCATCTAGTAAGAGTTCTTCATTTGAATGTTCTTCTTCAGAATCACTCAATTGTAAGGAGGCTGTATTGAATAATTTTGTATGTAATGGAATATGTGCCTTTAGCAAGTCTTGGTAATCACCATTAATTTCTAATAGCTCTTCTTGAATACGTGACCACTCTATTAAATGGTCTCCTTTAATAAAAACTTTCATAATCGTTTGTATGTGTTTAGCATCCTCACACCGAAGACAATTATTGTCAATATTCATCTTGCCACCAGTAGGAATTATTCGTAATACTGCCCCATATTCAGTGTCATCATCATTTTTTGCCGAAAAGAAGATAAAATGATCTTCTACTTTGAACTGAACTGTGCTTTCCAATTCTTTTACCCGCTGCTCCATGTTGTTACTATCCGTCTTACGTAGTCCTAGCTGAAAGTCTGTGGTTAGTGATTCACTTGTTGATTTTATTTCATAGACAACAACATCATCCGCTCGTGAAACAAATAAATTTCGTTCAAATAACTCATTTCCTTCATTCCACCTTACCGATACCTCTCCTGTTTCCATATCAACTTCTCTACGATAGTGTTTAAACCCTTCTGTCTGCTGCATCCTAAGGGTTAATTCAACAAGAGGTAAAAACGATGCTAAGCGAGTATCATATCCGTTCTCTTTTAAGGTATTTGTTAAATGCCAGCTTGCTTCATTGTATTTTTCTTTCTTCATTAGAGCACGTGTTTCATTTAGCGTATAACCAACATCTGGAAGTACATCTTTTTTTCCCCTATGCCATAATCCTTCATGGTTGATTAAGATCTTTTCCAAACTCACACCACCTGAAACAGAAGCACCTACTTTGCCGTTTCCAGAGGGTAAACCATCTCTCCACATATTCCTCCACCATGCTGCAGGATATTTTAAAGAAATCCGACTTCTAGAATTTTTCTGATCAATCATTCACTAAAAACCTCCAGTTCGATTCTCTTTAACAAAGACTGTTTTTGCAAGAATTGTTATTTTTCGTAATAAGGAAATCTTTACGAATTCAGCCTAACTTCGTGCTCTTTTCGTTAAATGACTCTGATATCCCTTTGGAGATCGCTTCAATTTACACAATAAAAATCCAAAAGTCGATTTTTATTAGAGCAACAAACTATTAGAAAAGAACCTTAACAAAATATCACTTGCAGTGTGCAAGTGATATTCTTCTCGATCAATCTATTTATCTTTTATTTTCAATTACTACTTTCATATAATTCAACATTTCGAGCTTTAGCTAATTTCTCCATTTCAATACTCGCTAATAAAAATGGTGCTACTCCCATAAGATCATCACTAACGATTTGCTCACTCATATAATAGTCATAAGAACCATCTCGGTACTTAGCCCCACCAAGGCCAGCCCCTTTACATATTCCATGAAGGTGAACACCATCTTCATCTTCAGTGACAAAATGTTTATGGATACCTTCATACGAACGGATAACTACTTCCTGATTAATACCCGACAAATAACCTAAACGGATTCCTTTTGCCAATGCATATGTCAGCATACAGGAACCAGATGCTTCTAAATAATTGTTTTCTCTACCATTTTGATCCAATAACTGATACCAGAGGCCACTCTCTTGGTCTTGAACATTTTTGATTGCATGGGCCATTCGCTCAAATACACCCATAATTTGACCACGTTTCGGATGATTAACTGGAAAATGTTCAAGGGAATCAACAATTGCCATGCAATACCATCCCATTGCACGTCCCCAGATATGAAATGATCGACCCGTTTCTTTGTCACACCAACGCTGTTCCCTACTTTCATCCCACGCATGATGCAGTAGTCCCGTTATTGGGTTGCGCGTTTTCTCCTCAATCAACAAGATTTGCCTTGCAACCTCGTCAAATCCTTCAGTATCATGAAATGTTTTCGCATATTCAGCTAAAAAAGGTGATGACATATAAACACCATCAAGCCACATCTGAAAAGGATAGATTTTTTTATGCCAAAAACCTCCTTCACTTGTTCTTGGCTGTCCTATAAGCTGTGATACTAGCTGCTGAATCGCCTTCTCATACTTTTCCTCTCCAGTACGATTCCAAAGTAAGAATAAGTTCTTCCCTTCATTAATATGATCCAAATTGTATTCCTCAATTGAATAGTTTTTTACCGTTCCATTTTCTTGGATAAATAGATCCATATGTCTTTTAACCATTAAGTGATATTCTTCTTTACCACTCCATTCTGAAAGCCAATCAAATGCCTTTAATGTCATTCCCGCTACATACCCCCACTTATTGGCAATTTTGGGGTGATATCCATTTTCGCATTGCGAAAGTATTGTTTCAGCAATTTTTATCGACCATTGGTTTGGTTGCATTAGTCATTCATTCTCCTTTATCATTTCATCTATTGTTAGTTTTTTCCTTAATATCATGCTGAAATTTCCTTCTAACCGTGTAAAAGAACTTGCTCTACTTTATAACAAGGCATGTAAGCCTTCCCATTTCACCGACCAACTACCATCTTGTGGGAACCCTGGACAATGATGATCTGAACCATCCTTCCATCCACAAACCATCATGGCAATCGCGGTTAAAAGCCCACCATTACCGGGTAAGTAAGCGGTCAAACCTGGCCGTTGATAATTATGACCGTTTGCCAAATACGTATTTTTAGTAGCATCCATTAATAAAAAATCTAAAGCTAGCTCTCTTTCTCCCAACCTAGTAGCAGTCATTGCACACATTGGAAAATCCCAGCCCCATGCAGATTCCCAATTCCATACTTCTTTTACTTTATATAACGTATTTCTCATGATTTCTGGATCCACCAAAGTCCCAGGTAAAATACCTAAGGCTCCAAGCATGGAAGGATGATCATGATTTTTCTCTGTAAATGTATTCAAACAATTCTCATGTGCAAGATACACACCATCTTCATATCGTGGCTTTGCTAATGAATTGGCTACCTGTGACCACATTGGATTCACAGGTAGATTTAATCGGTTAGCCCAATTAATCGCGATTTCCAAACCATACTTCCAATATTCAAGCTCATATGGTGGATTTAAACTATCGTGTATATAGTGACACTCTTGAGCAGGTATTAGTGGTGGTCCAAGAACATATACTTCCTTATTCTCATTCCAATGTGCGTATGACACCATGAAGTCTGCAGCCTCAAAAACGATCGATTGAAAACGCTTAAGAAACTCTGTAGTTGGATTAACTAAATAACACATCTCAGCCAATGCCATTGGGTGTGGTTGTTGCCAAATCAAACCTGGTGCTACCGGAGAAGGACTTTGTTTGCCATCTATCCCCACCATTTTTGGCCATCTAGCCCCAGCATAACCTTGTGATTCAGCAAGTTCCCTTGCTAGAGGCAATATTGATTGATACCATTCAAGACTATTTTCTAAATATTCCTTTCGTCCCCATATAGGAAAATGTGCTCCGTGCCACCAGTGCATCTCCAAATGGAATTTTCCAAACCAACTATTATACATAAAACCTGTTTCTTGTGGAGGTAATGAACCAGCACTGTGAATAGTAGATAAATATTGTGAGAGAACTACCCTTCGTTCAAGTTCCATCGCACGTGGGTTGGTACTACCAGAAAAATCGAGCGCTCCACCATTTAGCCAAAATGCTTCCCAGAAGGAACGACTAGAATCAAATACTGTTTTTGGTTTTACAGAAGGTGGTTCTTTCGGTGCGTAGGAAACCGCAAATTCTAAAAATTCAGAGCTCCCATCACCAATTAGTGTATATTCATGTTCTCCCGTTTGCTGCAAGAAACCATTATTCCAATCCCATCTTACATCGTATTGATCCTGATCCATCTTCCGTGTAAGTAAAACTGATTTGTCAGTATGTGATTGATATTCTGTTTGGTGTCTGTCATCATTATCCCAGTCAGGCTGTGTAGCTTTTGACCAACTATTATGAGTCACATCAGGCGCTGGAAAAAGAGTAAATACCTGAATACGTTTTTCCTTAATTAATGGGGAAGATACGTGTACAGCAATGACATCATGATCTGCATGACAAGCCGTCTTGACCTGAACTGGAACTCCTTCTACAAAAAATTCACTTTCAACGATCCCTGTCCATAAGTCCAGTTTTTGATTTATTCCTGTAATCTCATCCAATTGCACGAACTGATTATTTTCTGTTAAAAACCGAAATGAAATTCTCCCTAAATGTAGTCTGTGAGGATTTTGACGTAACCAGTTATAAGCTACCTCTTTCCCTTCCGGTTTCATCGGGTAATTTACCTGTCGTCCATGTGTATCAAAACCTTGATACACAATATCTTTTTCCGAATAAAGATTTGGTCCACCAGTATAATGCCAACCCCAATTTGATTGCGTCCCAAGTGGGGTCTCATATGCTTCTGGAAAGGTCTGTAATCCTGTAAAGTCACAGCTAAACCCAAACTCTCTGTTACCAATTGATAATGGTGCAAGTGACTCTACCTTCTTAATACTTGGATTGTGACGTTCTACAATATTCCTTCTATTTAACATTATTATTCCACCCCATTTTTTTAAATCTCATTCTATTAATCTCATAACTACGATAATTACATAACTTCTTTCCTAGCTTTCAACACTTCCCTGTATTTACCGGGTGTAATATTATTACATTTTCGAAATGCCCGAATAAAACTATTTTCATGCTGGTACCCAACTTTTATAGCAATATCCGAAATTTTTTCATCCGTATGCAACAATAATTCAGCAGCACGCTTCATTCTCAAATTAGTAAAATATCCGTAAATCGTTTCATTCTTCTCCTTCTTAAAAATTGCACTTGCCAAGCTTACACTAATACCAATTGCATCGACAATTTCCTTTATACCGATTGGCTCATCTAAATGTGCCTTCATATAATCGATCATTTTCTCATTTAATAGGGATTCTTTACATATTACTGATGACTGAAATTCCTCAATCAATACATTTGCCTGGTAATTAAGAAAATCCGCAATATCATCGATGTGAATAGTGTGAAGTTGATTAAAGAAATTTCTTTCTTTACTTTTCACTTTATCCTCATTATGACCAAAACGAAGATATCGCTCACCAATCCTCCTAAGGATTGATAGTGCTTTCTCTGGATTCAAATGACTTCTCTTAATCTCTCCAATAATATGATCAATTAAGTTGCTAGAACGTAACCTATCCCCAGTTTCAATTGCTTCAGTCAATTGATCTAAAACATTATCATTTATTGATATTTTCCGGATATCCTGTTCCATTAATTCTTCAAACTTCAATATGCTTCCATATCCAGTATATAACCTGTTTCCGAGGGCTGTATCTGCTTCAAAAACCGCCTCCAATAATCTTCCGAAATCAGATTTCTGATTACTGATTCCGATTGAAATACTAAACCTTAGTAATCGATGAATATCGGAAAGTGCTTTCTTTATTTTTCCATCTAACAGTGTTTCATCTTCACTTGGATGAAGGACAATCACAAACTTATCCTTTCCAAGGTCGATACATTCGCTGTGTGAATGTGGCTCTACTATTTCTGTTATTATATTAGCTAATGCAAATTTTAAGAGAGAATGATCTGAATCTGAATACCGATATGACCATTCATAGAAATTATCAATAGAAATGATTGCGACTTTTAACGGGTTATTTGCTGATTCTTGAAAATACCCTTTGCATTTTTCACTAATTTCTCTAGTATTTGTTAGATTTTCATTATAAATATCGCTAAAAAACTTGGCTGATGCCTCAGCTCTTACCTTTCGAATCATGTGAGCATGATCACTAAGTAATTCCCCTGTAAGATTTTCTAAGTGCAGCAAATCATCGTGGTTCATGTCTTGTTTACCAATATTAAATAGCTGTTTCATTCGACGTATAGGTCTAAAAGCAATGTTGTTGATATAATAAATGGCAATCCCACCAAATAACAAAGCGATAATCGACACTGAAAGAACGACATGACCAACTTTTTTGGATTTTGCTAGTAAACTATCTTGAGGTACTAAAGAAACATATTTCCAGCCCGTCAGTGGAGATATGTTTTGGCTAACAAGCAGTTGTCGACCTTGATAGGTGATATCCCCCAAATGTTGCTCATTTAATTCAGATACTGAATTCACAACTGCTTTAGAATCCATTTTTTTGCTAGAAGTTGAATAAATAATTTCATTATTTTGATCGATAATAAACCGAGTACTGCTTAAATTAGACATTTTTGGTGGAGTTAATGGTTCAAATAAATCGTTATTTCCTAGATTTACAGCAACTATTCCCTTGAATTCACCTTGAATCATTATTTTTCTAAACAAGGTCACTTCAGAACGATTGTGTTTTTCTCCATCATGAACGTTTCTTTTTTTTACAATCATCATTTCATCACCGAACTCGTCAGCTATACCTACCCAATTTGAATCGATAAACGTTGTTTTACGTGAACTAAATCCTTGGGGCATCGAAACAAAACTACCATGTTTAATATCATATATATAAATACTGTTGATGTGAGATGAACTATTGATATGAGTAGATAACAGCTGATAAATCTCTGAAATATCGTTATATGAATTCTGTATGTCGCTGTTCAAAAACTTATAAATATGTTTGTTAAGTGCAACCTTAATTGCAATGTTATCGCTTTCAATAATATGATTATCGATAAAGTTCATACTAACTTGTAGCATTTGTTGCTGTGGTTCGTTTAACTCCTCCTGCAACACTGACTTCGAAGTTTGATATGATGTTATACTCACGATGAGTATGATAAAAAAAACGGCCATCGTTAAAAATAAAATCAGCCTCGTCTCAGTTTTGAACAATGAATATTTTAGCCATTTTTGAAATGATCTGAACATCCTTTTTCGACCTCCTTTTTTGGCATTATACTACATATTCATTTTCGTAGAGGAGGTTACGACAATATTCGAGTTTAAAATTGATTTTCTTGGTTTTTAATCATCCTAATTGTTTCAATTCCAGCTAATAAAACAATACCAATTCCATGTGTATCATTCATTGTCCATGGAAGCTCATGCTTATAATAATAATTTGAAAACGAATAACTTGATCCTTTACATACTCCATAAATATTGCCTTGTTTATCAATTTCTCGCTCGGTTAACCCTTTCCACCCTAACATGACAGCCTGTAAATATTGTTCTTTGTCATCAATCCATCCGCACCGAACTCCATTAGCAAAAGCATACATAAACATAGATGTACAGGAGGATTCTTCGTAAGACTCTGGATCAATCAAAACCTGATGCCATAATCCGTTAATCCCTTGGACCTTCAAACATCCTTCAGCAAGTTGAAGATAAAACTTCAATATATCAGGATATAACTCGTGGTCATCAGGTAATACTTTTAATAACTCAGTTAAAGAGAATAATACCCAACCATTTCCTCTTCCCCATGTTGTTTGGGTAGGTTTCTTCTGTTCAACATGATAGACATGTGACATAAGTTGTATTTCTTCCATATAAAGGTATCCCTTATATAATAGAAGCTGTCTGGCAGCCTCATCCAAATAGCTACTATCACCAATTAGTTCAGCATATCTGCAAAAAAATGGTACACTCATGTACATATCATCACACCACATCGTATTATTCATTTTTTGTGAAACACCAATTTCACGATATAATGCACCATCCGCTAAGCGACTTTGCTGATTCATGATATAATTGGCGATTACATCTGCCGTTTCCCTAGTTCCTTTTAATGGGCGATTATTATTTGCAAGTATCATGAGGGCAGCGAAGGAGCCACAATCATCAAGGCTATCAATATCAGAAAGTTGATTGTTAATACCTGCTGCACCATATTGTTTTTTATCCCATACTGAGTAATCATATCTCGAAGTTGCTAATTCAACATGGTCTAGTACGTAATCTAACATATCAGGTCTATGCAACACTTTTGCTAGTTCTAATAAACCATACATCGTAACACCTAAAGGATAATTCCATTTACCAAATAGCTGATTTTCGAGAAAGGGTCTAACATACGCTCCTCGATCCGTACACCAAAAAAAGGACTGATTTTCTTTGTTTGTAGCAACAGTGTCCATTGACTGATAGTTAGAAATCATTACCTTTTCATCTTTTAAGAATGGTCCTAAATAAAGCCAAGTATCCCAACTCCCTTTTACATCATGGGGAATTCGTAACCTAGCATTCCGTGTGAGTAGTTCTAAAGTAAATCCCCAGTTCTGTAGACCACTTTCACTAATAACAACCAAGTCATGTAATCCAATTGGTACCTTTATACTGACCTCTAATTCACCAAGATTATTTTGCTGATATATATCTTGACCATTAAGAAGCAGTTGTATTGGACCATTTGTTGTTCCTTTAAGAACAAGAGACTCTAGGCTATAACTTTCTATCTTTGTCCAAGCATAAGTAACATATCCTTTTTTCGACCCATATAAATGTGAAAATTGGTCACCATTTTTCGGCAAAGAGGTTATTCTTGGAAACCAGTTACAGCCTGTTGCATATTCTCTACATGTCAAAGAAGGAATTTGATCAAGGGATTCCTCCTTCGGTTCTGTATAAATCCAACCTTCCTCTCCTTCCCTTTCCATAGAAGGGGCTAAAAAGTGATAAGGGACATTTTTACGGTTTCCTGTACCAAAAACAGCTCCACATCCATGCTCTCCTTTTTCAATTTCAAGGACAAAATGGTTCCAGCCTTTGACTAAATCTAATGAAAGTTTACTATCCACACCGGTTGATTCCTCATCACGTGTTGACCCAAATCTTTTAACACCATTATGATATAAGCGAATAGGTCCTAAGCACGTAAGCAGAAAAGGAAAGGAGTGATCCTCTACAACCCACAGCTTAGCCCATGCATATATTTTTTGACCATTTTGTATCCCTGGAAACATCTTCACAACAGGAAAAACATAACGGTGATTCTCAATTTTCTTGATAGCACTTTTTCTCGTTACCCGATAATTAGGTGGCCTGGAAGGATTTGCTCCAATATAGCGTTGAGCAATTGTAGTAAGCACATCCTCAATTTTATGCTGAAAAGACATGCTTTCTTCTGGAGAGAAATGATTAAAATGGTTCAATTCAATTCATCTCCCCACTTGTAGTGTAATCCTGCTGTTTCATGAGAACTTCGTCGATCGTGATTGGACGGTGCTCTTTCACTGATTTCCAAACAGCTTCACCTGTCGACACAGAATATGCTCCGTCAAGTGCTCCCGATAATATTTTATAGGGTCTCCGACGATCCTCTCCCATAAAAAGATCCTCTAGAAGTAGCGGATCTCCTCCCCCATGACTTCCTTCGCGATGCACTACATGGATGGTTTCCTTCGAACCAAATAGTGGAAAATAATCGATTGTTTGTTTCGGCGTAGGAAATGGTGTTCGACCTGGTGCATGGTATTCAACTGTTTCCAACCTACCCTTTGTCCCATTGATTGCAAGACGGTAGCCCTCATATGGTAGTGAAAAATTAACAGAGTAGCTAAGTAATGCCCCTCGATTGTACTTTACAGTTGCTGAATATGTGTCCTCGATATTTATTTCTGAGTCGAAAATACACTGATCAGGTCGATAGTTTGTATATTGGTACTTTTTCCCCTCTTCAACAAGTGATTCAAGGTGATCGTCTGGAACTTGAAACCTTTCTTTCCTAGAGTTCCACCTAGAGTAATAGGCACAGTCCTCCGTATGTATACAAGTTTCGCAATGCCTACCATCCTCTTTACTAGGATTCAATTCGCTATCTGGACCATAGTAATTAAGAGCTCCATATGCAAAAACCTCAACCGGCCTTTGATCTATCCACCAATTGACCAAATCAAAATGGTGTGTACTCTTATGGATTGATAGTCCACCAGAGAGTTCCCTTAACCTGTTCCACCTTTTGAAATAACTTGATCCATGATGTGTATCTAGATACCAATTCAAATCAATAGAGGTAACTCTTCCTAACTTTCCTTCCATAATTAGTTCTTTAATCTTTGTGTGAATTGGTGCATACCTGTAATTGAAGGTAACCGTTACCTTTCCTTTACTAGCTTGCTCAGCATCTAAAACTTTTCTACAATCCTCACCTGTAGTAACCATTGGCTTTTCTGTAATGACATCAAGATCACGACGGAGGGCAGCAATTATATACTTCGCATGACTATCATCACGTCCTGCAACAATTATGACATCTGGCTTTGTTTCATCAACCATTCGATCGAATTCCGATTCTCCATACGTTTTTACAGGAGTTAGATCTGGGAATCTAGTCTCAAATAAATCAAATCGTTTAGAATCACGATCTAATAACCCAACTATTTCACAACTTTGAGAAAATGTAGTGGTAATCGGCTTAGCAAACATACCTAGAGCTCTTCCACTTACGCCACAAATCGCATATCTTTTCTTCATCAGATTCAATCCTTTCAATAGATTCTCGTACCACATAGAAAATTGAAATGAGTGTTGCCCAAAAAATTACATTTTTGAGCAACAACTTCTGTTAATCTTATTAATTAGCTATTATTTATTTACTCTTTCATGCCATTCTTTCACTCTTTCAGTAACTTTATCTCCACCAGCTTGATACCATCTATCCACAAATTCATCGAACTTATCGATTGGCCATTCACCAATAACAATTTTCGTTAAATATTCTTGGAATAGCTTGTGTGATTGAATATCTGGAAATCCTTCATAAACTGTCGATGGTAAACCGTCTCCTTCGATTCTTCGAGCATCTGCAGTACTTACCTCAAATATATCCTTAACCATTTGGATTTGATATTCTTCCATCGTTTCGTCAATGCGATTCTCCATATCTTCTTTCGTTAATAAATTTTTCATTCCTAATGCGATAGGTGTTTCATCTGTTGGAGGAATTAATACCTTTTCCCCATTCTCTACTTTATGTTGTGCTCCCTCAATCCCATATCTGATAAAATCGTTATTTTCCGTATCATAGAAGAAGTCTAATAGTTTTAAAGCTGATGCAGCATTTTTCTCAGATGCAGCAGGAATCATCCATTCAGGTTCTCCCATGCTTTTTTGGGTGATATACCCTTCAAATCCTTCTGCTTTTGGAAGTGGCATTCCAACAACATTTGCTTCTGGTGCTCCTTCAAGCATTGCATTGTGACGATCACGTAAATTTGCCGGTAAATGATACCAACTGCCTACTAAATTAGTATTAATTTTCGCTGTCCAAACCTCACCTTTATTTAAAAAGGTTTCATTGTCTAGTAGTTTTTCTTCATATAAATCACGGATAAATGAAATAGCTGCTTTCATATTTTTTGAAACACCAGCATATTGAATTTCACCTTCATAAGTATCCCATTCAGGTACACCTTCCCACATCGCTACTCCATAGATCGCAAATAAGTGATCCATCCATTTACCAAATTCCCTTCCTGATGTAGGAAGTTCATCCTGTTTTCCATTACCATTTGGGTCATCATCACGAAATGCTCTTAATAGCTCTTTATATTCCTCAACTGTTTCAGGCATATCCATACCTACTGCATCAACCCAGTCTTGGCGAATTAATGCAGCTCGTTCTGGAACTAGGTATACCTTTGGAACATAATAAATTTTCCCATCAGGTGTAGCAGAACGTACGACATCCCACGCTTCTTTTGGGATATTTTTCCATACATTTGGTGCATATTTCGGAAGTAGCTCATCCAATGGCAGTGCTGCACCTTGACTTATTAAGGTTTGGTCAAATCCACCAATTGGGCGGAAGATGTCCGGATATTCTTCAGACGCAAACATTAAATTTAAATATTCAGCTGGATCAGCTCCGGCAGGTGTTGACATCAATTCATATTGAACGCCTGTAGCCTCCAATACTTGTTGAACATGCGGGTCGTCAGGACCAGGAAGAGTCCCTTTTGACATATGACTCTTAAACACTTTTACTTTACTAACTTCTTCTGAGGAATCGTCATCAGAAACTCCTGACGTACTATCCACTTCCTTGTTGCTAGTACAACCAACTAGAGAACCAATAACAAGCATCAAGGTAAAAAACATGAGTAAAAATGACTTTCTGCTACTCTTAAACATACAAAATCCCCCTTTGTTTTTCATACTAACTATCTATACTATCAAACCGATATTCGGTTTAATCGACTTATTCCTTGATTGATCCAAGTACAGCACCTTTGACAAAATATTTTTGTAAGAATGGATACACCAAGACGATTGGTACCGTAGCAAAAATAATTGTTGCCGCTTTCAAAGTTATTGTATTGAAATCAAAGTCACCTGTAATTAAATTGACCTCAGCAAGAGCTTCTGGTGATGTGAAATATCCACGAAGTCTCATCTGTAATGGCCATAACGTTTGGTCACGTAAAAACAGTACTGCACTTTGAAACGTATTCCAGAAACCAACCGCATAAAACAAGCCAATTGTTGCAAGTACAGGCTTCGATAAAGGAATATAGATCTGAAATAATAAACGAAAATCATTACATCCGTCTATTTTTGCTGCATCATCTAATTCACTTGGTATTCCCATGAAAAAGGTCCTTACGATGATCATATTAAAGGTACTAATTAATCCTGGAATAATTAGTGCCCATATAGAATCCATCAATCCGAGTTCTCTAACAGTTAGGAAATATGGAATCATTGGTGCATTAAAAATCATCGTGATGACAATCGCAAGCATGATCGGCTTTTTTGGAAGGAATTCTTTTCTAGACAATGGAAATGCTGTTAAGACTGTAAATAACATACTTAAAATTGTCCCAACAACTGTAATGAAAATTGTCACTCCAAAAGATCTCCAAAGCACATCATTCTGAAGGATATGTTTCCATGTACCTAAGGTAAATTCCACTGGGAACAGGAATACCTTTTTTGATTCGGCAGCGATTGGAGAACTAAACGACACTGCTAACAGTTGTAGCAAAGGCAGAATCATTGTTGCTGAAATGACAATAAGAAAAGTATAGTTAAAGAATTGAAAGCTTTTTTCCCCCAATGATTTTTTCATTACCATAACCCCTGTTCTGATTTTCTAGCAAGCCTATTAAAAATCCAAAGCAACATAAAGCCAATAACTGATTGGAATAAACCAATTGCCGTTGTTACACTAAATTGTCCTTGAAGTACACCTGCTCGATAAACATATGTTTCAATGATATCCCCTACTGAATACGTCATCGGAGTTAGTAAGTTAAAAATTTGATCAAATCCAAGCTCTAAGAAATTACCTATATTCAGTAAAAATAGAATTAAAATAGTTGGGAATAACAATGGTAAGGTGATATATCTTATTTGTTTCCAACGGTTTGCACCGTCAATTACTGCTGCTTCATATAAACTCGGGTTAATTCCGGTAATTGCAGCTAAATAGATGATTGTTCCCCATCCAACACTTTTCCATATACCTGAAATGACGACAATTGTACGAAAATAACTCTCTTCCTGCATAAACAGAATTGGTGCTGCACCAAATAACTCGCGAATGGCATTAACAATTCCTTCTAATGCCAACAATTCAAAAACAATTCCTCCGACAACTACCCAAGATAAAAAATGAGGGAGATAAAACAAGCTTTGAACTGTTCTTTTAAAAAACATTAATCGTATTTCATTAAATAACAATGCTAAAATAATTGGGGCTGGGAACCCAAAAATCAGCTGATAAAAGGCAATTATCGCAGTGTTCCTTAAAACTTGATAGAAATCTTGATAGGAAAATATATATTTAAAATTATCCAACCAAACCCAAGGACTATCAAAAATCCCTCTAAAAATTTGATAATCTTGAAATGCAATAACGCTTCCAAACAATGGGATATACTTAAAGATAATATAATATAACAGCCCAGGAACGATCATTAGATAAAGCATCCAGTTTTTTTTAATATTATCTAAATAGATACTAATAAGACTTTTCTTCTTATTAAATACATTTGTATTAATTGAAAGGTTAGATTCCCTTTGCTGTTTTACCGATGAGTCACCCATATCCCTACCTCCCCTTCTTTTTTTACTATTACAAATTGATTATAACTAGCCCAATCAAACTCATTCAACCATCCATTTTTACATGAAATACACAAATTGTAGATTTAGGATCTAATTATGTTTGGTATCTCTGCTAATACAAGTTAATGGACCATCGTTAGTTTTTTATTTTATGTAAGCGTTTTCTATACTGTTTTGAACGCTTTTGTACAAATTGTTTGTTGGATGTAAGATATGCTCATTCTAGCTAAACCTTTAATTGGATAGTGTAATAGCCCCAATTTCCCCTAATAGTAGAGGCCATCTGAAAGTGACCATGACTTTCAGACGACTCTTTGTAACTAGAAATTAATTTCTAGTTTTCTACTAAACTTTTAAATGATACAAATTCTACTTTTCCATTTTATCAATGTATAATTGTGCATAATAAGAAAGTAACATTTTTGCATCAGGAGAAATTTGATTGTGCTGTTTCTTTTGGTTAAGTAGATCGATATATTTTCTCATAAATGTAATTGCTTTCTTTTTTGAGCCCTTTTCTGAGTGATGTTCCGCTTGCTTAAGCGTATTTGATAACTGGGATACAATTGGACCCTTCAAATCACTAGTTGCCTCAAATTGTTCCATATAATTCTCTAAAACTGTTATGAACCCTGGTTTAACCTTTACGGTATTGGACATTACTGATTCTCCACTTGCATTTTCTGCCTTAATGTAATAGGTGTACTCAACACCAGGTTCTACGGTTCGATCGTAATACGTATTTACTTTTGCATAACCCAGGAATTCCACTTCACCATTTGCTTCCCGATAGATATTTACTTGATTTTCTCCACCATGTGATGTCCATATTAGTCCTACAAATAATTCTCCGACAAGGCCAACAGTAAGATCGGATGGTGTGGAGGGTTTTGGCATTGTAACAGTAAGTTCATCTGAATGCTCAGTCTCACCCATTTCGTTTACCGCTGATATTCTATAGGTGTAACTTGTTTTACTTACACTAATGCTATCATCGATATATGTGGGAGATTCCGTACTATCTACCTTAGCAAAGACACTGTCTCCGCTTGCTTTTTTGTATATGTTATAACTTTCAGCACCATCTACTGAAGTCCAATCGATTTCGAAAGCAGATGTGGTTACTTTACCTGAAACTAGGCCTGTTGGAATATCAGGTAATGTTACAGGTGACTTAGTTGTTGTTGTGACCATGTCTGATTTCTCAGATTCACCACCAATAGCTGTCGTCGTTACCTTATAGTAATACGTTGTAGAAGGAATGACGGTAGTGTCAGTGTATTCTGCAGTTGATGTGCTTCCTATCTTCTTGTAGCTGCCATTTTGTTCGGTTGCTCTAAAAATACTATAACTAATTGCATCCTCCACTTGTGTCCAATCTAGCTTAACAGAAATACTCTTTGTTACGGGTACACTCAATCCTGTTGGTACAGAAGGGATTGGCTGTGTAGAATCAAAGGTGAACACTTCCACAACATCAGATAAAGGCGATTCACCTCCAGCATTAAGTGCAGATAGCTTGTACTGATAGGTTACTCCTTGTTCTACAGTCGTATCCTCAAAATCTGCCGTTTCGGAACTTGCCATCGCTCTAAACATAGGATCCTTGGACGAAGACCGGTAAATGAGATACGCATCTGCCGCAGTTACCGATGACCAATTTAATTTAATAGAGGTATCCTCTGTTAAATTACCTGTCAATCCTGAAGGGCTTTCCAAAAGAGGAACTTCTTCCGTATTTGTTGGTTTAAAGATAACTGAATAGTTCATTTTTGACGTATTATTATTCGCTCCCATAACGACAAATGAACCTGCAGAATAATGCTTTTTGTAAAGATTGTAATCCACCGGTTGATCATCTTTGATCATAACCCCTGTATCTTCATAGGAGGACGACAACCACGCTGGCTTATCAGTAATCCTAGAATCATGTGCTACATAAACATCCGTATCAGCAGTCAAATAAAAGGAAACTAAATCCTCACTCGAGGCACTTCTTGAGCCTATCGCAGATCTAATCCATTCCATGCCGATTAATTCATCAGGTATCGATTTGAATCTATAAACCTTACTTCCCGAAACTCGATCACCAGCCACGAAGTCTCCAATTTGTAGATTCTCTTGAACCGACCATTTAGAGGCATTTTCGCTTCCGTTGCTACTATTATCGTTGATTAAAATATTCCTAGTTATTTCTCCGTCCATACTTTGAACCGGCTCTGGAGTAGTCTCCGGTTCTGGTTCTACCGGTGGAGTAAATGGTGGCCCGGACCATGCAGGTGGTGTTTTAGGATAATTCGACGGGTAGCCAGGAGCCGCCAATTCATTTAAGTATTCTTCGAGGTTTGTATAACCATTCCCATTGTTATCTTCATTTCTGTCTTCCGGATCTCTCGGATCAAATCCATTCATCTGTTCCCAGTCATCAGGCATTCCGTCACGGTCAGTATCTTCAGAAGCCTTACCTTCTTTCAACAGTGGGAAACCTCCGACATCATTCTCATGTCCTATAATTACTCCTGTTTGATTTCTCACACTATTAATAACACGTTTGTCCACTGCATCCCGAACTAAAGACGCACCGACATAATCCAGAACATAATTATACGCAACTTCTGGATCTTGCGTGTGAACTGGTGGGTATTCAAACCGATCTGCAACCACAACACTAGGTTTTTCAGCCTCTATTATATCCGTTCCTGTATCAGTCCCATCAAGTATACCGTTTTTATTGCTATCAATATGGTTGTTCTCAATATATACACGATAGTTCTCATTTCCTCGTACGATTGCATACTCTGGATCAGCAGAGTTTTTCCCTGCAATAAAATAATTCCCTACAACATTCCCATAACCTTTTGTACCAGATTCACCACCGGCCACATAAGGAAAACCGCCCCAGTTATACACGATATTGTTAACAAAATCGATCTGTCCTTTGGTTTTAGGATTTCTGTCGTTGTTATGAGCATAAAGATTATGATGCATACTGATCGTATTCATCTCAATCAAACCACCCATTGAGTGGGTAAGAAGACCTTCGGACATAATGGACCATTGAACAGTAATATTTTTTGATTTTGGATTGTCATAATCCTTGCTCTTAATCGACAATACCTCATCTGTTGCCCATGAAAATGTCGAATGATCTATGATTACATTCTGACTATCTTCAAAATACATAGAATCATCATTAAAGCTTTGATCCCCCAGACGGAAGCGTACATACCTAATAATGATATCGTTACAATCAATGAAACGTATATTATTTCCTCGAATAGTCACTCCATCCCCTGATGCAGTCTGACCAGCTATCGTGATATTTGATTTATCTCTCAAAACAATCTGGGGAATAGTAATTTCACCGGATATATCAAATACAATTGTACGAGGGGTCTCTCCAGCTGTTGTAAGTGCATCATGGAAAGTACCAGGACCTTTAAGGTCATAGCTTGAAACATGATAAACCTCACCACCTCGCCCACCAACTGTCGCATAACCGAAGCCTTCCGCTCCTGGAAATGCAGGAAGTAATGTCGTATCTGCTTTTACTAAAGGAGCTACCGTTGGGAGTAAAGAAAAACATAAAATCACGCACAAAAACACCGCCAAAAACCTCTTCATTTTGTACCTCCGCTTAGATATTTTTTTAATACTATTGAGTGGTATTCTTGAGGTTTAAAAGTCAAGAAAGAAGGATGAAACGTGCTTCTGTCAACTCTTATAATATAGAAGTTACTAAGCCGTTTCCTATTCCTCTCTAGGCAATAAACTTGCCCTGAAATAAGTGTAACTCTCATTATCTCTTTCTATTAACACTTATCGTCTTTCTACTCGAAACATATTGTTCCTCTCATATTCATCACCTCCTTACATTATCCTTAATGAAGAATAAGAAGTAGTACTTAATTCCAATTAGTACGATTGAATGGTAACGCTTACAAAATATGTAGTCATAGAGTTACTTTGCTTAACAAACTCCTCCCTTAAAATTTTCAATTCTACCAAACTTATTATAGCTACCAATCAAACATTAGAACAATCGTCCATTCTTCCACGACGTGCACAAATGATAGAATGGGCCGTAAATATCTATTCTGTTTATCCCCAAGAATAATTGTTTATATGAACCAATTATGCAAATTTATATATACACCTTCCCAGCTAGTTATCTACGATTTTGTGTAAATTGTTTGTGCTTGCTTTTCCTCATGTGCTCATTCTAGCCATTAAAGTTATAAAAAAAGAAACAGTCCAATTCTATTTGCTAATTGGACTGTTTCTTTGCTTACTATTAAGGTTTTTATCCTCATTAACAAAAACATCTATCGTTTTTATCTAAGTTCTTTTTATGTAATGAAGCCTAAGCGTTTTAGCTTGCCTGATTTTTATGGGTGCCAGAAATCCCTTGCTCTTCTAATAAACGGATAATTACCTCTAGATATTCACTCTCTTCTATTACAACATAATTTTGCTTAAATAGACCGTTCTTCCTAAATAGTGTTAATTTAAAAGCATTATTCAAACGTGGATTAAGACCGTATAACTCGTGCCATCTGATTATTTTTTCAGTTTGATAGCTTTGAATCTGATTAGAAGCATACAACTTATTATTTAGGATAATCCCATTTGAACAAATATAAAAATTACCACGATGTCTAATCGCACTTATGATTGCTAGAAACAAGTATACGACACTAAAAATAGAGGATCCAAACCAATCTGTTGAGAGGACAATGACTAACAATACCATTAATAAAATAATTGCAACAACTGTACCCCATTTTACATACTGATAAGACTTCGTATTTTTTGTTAGTGGTTGCATCTCTTTCCACTCATTTGGTAGGAGAATATTCCGAAACTCATCTTCATGTTTAGGATAGATCGCACCGCTTGAAGCCAGCAACGCTTTCCTTAAATGTAGCTGATAGCGTATTAAATAATAAACTCCTATAATGAATAGAATGATAAAAAAGATCGATATCTTCAATCTTCTCAACCTCCTTTGAAAAAACCTCGTGAACCGAATATTGATATAGGAAATATTGGTTAACCATCACATCTATGTATACGTAAGTTCGTTCAAAAGGTTTCAATAGATTTCCAGTCCATCCAAGTTAGACAAAGGTAAAAATCGATAACTGTAAAAAATGCAAATACTCATAAGCTAATTATCCAGCTTTTTAAGATCAAACTGCAGGAACTAAGATATTAAAGCTCTTATCCACAGTTCAAGAATTTTATAGTAAGGCTGTTTTCGCAAGGATTGTTGTTTGTTTTTCGTAAAAGTAAATCTTTACGAATTCAGCCTATCTTCGTACTCTTTTCGTTAAATTACTCTGATATCCCTTTGGATATCTCTTCAATTTACACAATAAAAATCCAAAAGCCGATTTTTATTAGTACTAGAGCAACAAACTTTTAGAAAAGAGCCTATAGTAATAACAAAAAGCAGAGAACCCTTGATGGGAACCCTGCTTTTTGTCTTTCACTTAGCTCTTCTTCAGTTGTTTAAGAACCACCGTTGCCAGACAATCAATGAATTCTGGCTTCGCATTAGGCATTTCAGGTCGGTAATAACTTGCTCCCAGCTCCTCTGTTACAACCTTACACTCATAATCATTGTCAAATAAGACTTCAAGGTGATCCGCGACAAATCCTACTGGTGTATAAACAAAGGTTTTGTGACCCTTTTTGAATAAATCTCTTGTCAGATCTTGAACATCAGGTCCTAGCCATGGATCTGGTGTATTACCAGCACTTTGCCAACCAATAACATACTCATTTACCCCTGCAGCTTCTGCAATTAAGTCAGCTGTTTCTTGTAATTGCTGTGGATATGGGTCACCCATAGCTTTAATTTTTTCGGGTAGACTATGTGCTGATACAACTAATACAGCAGTTGCCTTTTCCTCCGCAGTCATACTCGTATACGTTTCTTTTATCCGATCTGCCCAATATGTGATAAATTTAGGTTCTGTATACCAGCTCTCGACTGAAGTTATCTTAATGCCATATTTATCGGCTTCTTCTTTTGCACGACCATTGTAAGATTTCACACTAAACGTTGAGAAATGTGGAGCTAGTACAATAGTTACTGCTTCTGTGATACCCTCATCATGCATTTGGGAAATAGCATCTTCGATAAATGGCTCAATATGTTTTAGACCGATATACAATTTAAATTCGATATCTTCTTGTACTTGATTTAAGTGCTGCTCTAGTTTCTCACCTTGCTCAGCTGTAATTTTTGCTAATGGAGAAATTCCTCCAATTGCTTCATAGCGATTCTTTAAGTCCTGAAGCATTTCAGGCTCTGGCTTACGTCCATGGCGAATATGTGTATAATAGCGTTCAATATCCTCTTCTTTATAAGGAGTACCATATGCCATAACCAATAAACCCATTTTCTTCTTACTCAAAATGATTCACCTCTAGTTTTTATCTTTAGTGATTTTGTCTTGTTGTGGAGCAAGTTTTTTCGTTTTTCATACTCGATTACTTTAAGCAAATAGCTTGTCAGCTTTAAAGCAACAAACTTTTAGAAAAGAGCCTTAGAGAATAACCTTTGCCTTTTTAGAATAGTCATGGATAAATGTCGTTAATCTCGTTAATGTTTCTGGATTAACTTCTGGAAAAACGCCATGACCAAGATTAAAGATATAGCCATCCTGTTGCATTCCCTGATCCAATATCGCTTTAGCTCTATCTTCGATCACATTCCAAGGGGAAAGTAATATCGCAGGATCAAGATTCCCTTGAAGTGTTTTTGTTAGTCCGATCGAACGCGCTTCTTGTATTTGCATTCTCCAATCAAGACCTACTACATCTAGTGGAAGATCATGCCATTCCTGTGCTAAATGACTAGCTCCGACACCAAACATGATTAAAGGTACATTTTCCTTTTTTAACTCACTAAATATCTTTTCCATTGTCGGCTTAATATAATAGCGATAGTCTGCTACATTAAGTGCACCAACCCAAGAATCAAACACTTGTATCGCTTTTGCACCTGCATTGATTTGAGATTTTGCATATGTAATACACATATTCGCTAGTTTTTCCATTAAAGCAAACCATGCTTGTGGTTCTGAGTACATAAAAGCCTTTGTTTTGTTGTAATTTTTCGAAGGACCACCTTCAATCATATAGCTCGCAAGTGTAAATGGAGCTCCAGTAAATCCTATTAGAGGTACTTCAAGCTGTTCCTGTGTTAGGAGCTTTATTGTATCTAATACATATGGAACATCACTTTCAGGATCTATTTCTCCTAGCTTTTCAACGTCTGATAATGAACGGATCGGATCATCTATTACTGGACCAATACCAGATTTGATTTCAACGTTTACCCCAATTGCTGGTAAAGGAGTCATAATATCTTTGTAAAGTATCGCAGCGTCAACGTTATATTGTTCCACAGGTAACCTGGTTACATATGCACATAGCTCAGGCTGATGTGTGATTTCAAAAAGACTATATTTCTCCTTGATTTTACGATATTCAGGCTGTGATCGCCCTGCTTGTCTCATATACCAAACTGGTACATGGTTCGTTTTTTCACCACGACATGCTTTTAAAAATGTATCATTGAATTTCTTTTCAGACATCTAAAAAGTCCACCTTCCTAGTAGGAAATAAGCTAGTACTCCTAAGATACAAGACACCTATGAAGACATGTGTGTCTGATACGAGAAGCACTTAAAGTAATACGTTAGCAAATTAGTAACATTTTTTATTTATATTATTACACATAAAAAAAGGATAAGAGTATCGTCTTTATTAAATAATATTAATTATAATGTAATACTCATTCTATATTATATCTTTACCTCTTTCAACTATAACGTTTTCAACGAAAGATGTATAGATTTGCAGAAGAAATGTCGAAAAATAGACGAAATCATTGATATAATGCTATTTAGCGTTAATTCACACTAAATAAATCTGGCTTAATAACTTTAGTAGCCATACCTTCTTCTTTTGTTTGGACATTATAAGGCGCAACCATATATGTACGATTTGCAAAGACATTTACATATGGGATATCAAAATGATTTTCGCCTGTCACTGTTCCAACAAGTTTCTGTTCATTTTTCTCTTTTTCATAAATTCGATATTCTACACGATCATCCTTTTGTGGTTCCCACTCTAGCGTTAAGGTAATTAATCCCTGTGGCTTAAAGGTATATCTAGCATCTACCTGATCAATGTCCTCTATTTTTATTGGCTCTTCTATGTCCTTGACTCCCTTTGGTAAAGAAAATGCCACATTTTGATCCCAATCAGCTTCCATTAAAATATCTTTAAACAACTTTGTTGGATACGAACTACCACTTTTTAAATAATGCTGATCATCTGTTTTATCATAGCCCATCCATAGTGCGCCAACGACATTTTCTGTAAAACCTACAAACCATGCATCCTTTGCTGCGCCAGCGACATTCGTATAGGAGGTAGTTCCTGTTTTACCTGCTAGTTCACCATGAAATTCACCATTTTTTGCTGTACCTTCTTCTACAACATATTGCAGCATTCTCGTCATATCCCATGCCGTTTGTGGTGAGTAGACTTTCTTTATATTTGCTTGATTTTGGGCAATGATCTCTCCTTCTTTATCTGTTATTTTATTTATAAGGTAATGTTCACTATAATTGCCGTTTGCTGTGAAGGTGCGATAGGCGTTCGTCATTTGAATTGGTGTTACACCTTCAGATAACCCACCTAAAGCAATTGCTAATCCCTCGTCTTTTATGGAGATACCCACATTCCCTAGGTATTCTTTACTTTTCTTAATACCTAATTCAGATAAGGTCCAAACTGCCGCTGCATTTTTTGAAACACCAATCGCTTCAAACATTGATATCTTACCAGCATACTGTTGATCACTATTACTCGGTTCGTAGTCCCCATATTTACGTTTTTCATCTACTAATAAAGAATATGGTTTAAATAACTTTGATTCGATCGCTGGTGCATAGACAGCAATTGGCTTAAATGTTGACCCCGGTTGTCTCGATACATTTAAACGGTTTAATCCCTTAGGAACATAATCTCGACCACCCATTGCAGCTAACACTCCACCTGTTTGATTATCAATAAGAATGAATGCACCTTGTGCAAAATCATCTGTACCCGGAAAATAATCTTTCTTTTGAAACAAGTCATAAGTAGCTTTTTGGATATTGGTCTTAAGAGGGACCTTAATCGTATAACCTCCTCGTAATAATTCTTCATTCGACAACGCGTACTTTTCCTTTGCTTCATCCATAACCATATCAATATAGGTAGACAACCAAGGTCTATCCTCTTTTTTATTTAATTGAAGTTTCACTGTTTTCCCTTGCGTCCTAACCACTTCTTCATAGGTTATATATTTTTGATCACCCATTAAACTTAAAATGACATTACGGCGTTCTTTACTTTTATCTTCATGTTCAATTGGTGAATAATTCGAGGGTGCTTTAGGTATACCTGCTAATAATGCTCCTTCTTCAAGTGTTAACTCTGTGACATTTTTATTAAAGTACAGTTTTGCTGCAGATTCAATCCCATAGGCACCATGTCCAAAGTACACCTGGTTTAAATACATCTCTAATAATTTCGATTTACTATAACGATTCTCCAAGTTTATTGCGATAATCGCTTCTTTTGTTTTCCTTAACACTGTTTTATCATTTGTTAGAAAAAGATTTTTAGCTAATTGCTGTGTAATTGTGCTACCACCTTCTACTTTTCCCCCTGCAAGTATATCTTTATAAAGAGCCCTTCCAATCGCGCGGATATCAACACCGTGATGCTCATAAAATCGCTGATCTTCAACGGAAATAAATGCCTGCTGAACATATTCCGGAACCTCGTTAATATCGACAAGTTCTCTGTTCTCTATGAAAAGTTTCGTTATTTCATTACCACTTTCATCGACAAGTTTAGATGCTGTATTCATCACTAACTTTTCTTCATCAATAACATAATCACCCATAAAAAGGATAAATAAATACCCAAGTAACGCTAATATGAAAGTTGAGATAATAATTATTATTGACAGAATAAGTTTCTTTTTCATATATGATCACCTCATTATGTCTTTAGTATTGTTAATAATAGGCAGGTATATGTGTTAAAGATCGTAAAAGTGGGAAAGGTTTTAAAAGTAGCTGATATACTAAGAGTAAATACACAAATTTAATGACGAGGTGATTGATTAATGAAGATTTACATAACCTACGGAACTGTTGACTACTTAACTAGTTTAGTGCGAAAACATCCTGAACAAGTATTGAGATTGATGGCTAATAACGATACAGGCATCTTATTTCATGAAACGAATGAAAAATCCTTTTTTAGTCAACCAAAAGCATATGAAGTAGTCGAATCCTCCGGCGAACTACAAAATGGAGCATTTGCAGTATGTAACCATATCCCTGTTTCAGATGAAGGTAAACTCCTTTTTGAAAAACAATTTAGTAATCGAAAACATATACTCGAGAACGAACCAGGATTTTCCTCGATCCGTGTATTACGCCCTGCAAAAGGAGACACATATATTATTTTATCATTTTGGGATAATGAACAATACTTCAATGCTTGGCATGAATCTAAGAATTATGACAATGTTTTTGATAATTCGAAGTCAAAAGCTGCGATTGGCCAACCATTAGCTTCGCCTAACTATTCTACAAAGTACTCAGCTGTTGATATCGAGGACTAGTAAAAATCGTTTTATCATACTTTGATACAACGATTTTCAATTTGTTTACAACCGACTATTGAATAAATATTTAATCCTATTTGGTTCAACCAGTTCATATAAACCGAGCTAGTTGGACCTTTTCTATTTTGCAGAACTTCTGATAGTATGACTGAACTTGATAGATACATTTGACAGCATATGCACTTTTGACAATATTTCCTTGGAAATGACAACTTGTTTCTACATGACAATACCCTATTTTCACTAGCAACCACTACTATTATAAATAACTATTTATTTTCTCCTTTTTTAAAACAGCGAAAACAGACCAATAGAGAGTCCTCAGTTATTTCAATGAGACCTCTCTATTCGTCTTAACGATTTCTTATATTGTCTACAACTTATCTTCTAAACTTTTCAATAAATCTTGTTGGATACTCACTAGGTAATTTACTAACTTCGTCTAACTTATTCCATTGCTCTTTCGTTAATTTCCAACCCACACTACCAATATTTTCTTCAAATTGTTCTATACTTGTTGCCCCGAAAATTGGTGATGTAATTTCTTCCTTATTTATTAACCAGTTTAATGCTATTTGTGCAGGCGTTTTATCTATTTCCTTGGTAATTTCCCGAACTGCTTGTAAAATATCAAAATTTCTTTCTGCTGATCTATACTCCCAGCTAGATTCCCCAACTCCCTTGGATAGTCTTCCGCTAGTAGGGTTTTCCCCTGGTTGATATTTCCCTGATAAGAATCCACCACCAATTGGCGCCCAAGGAATTACTCCAACATTTTCCTCTTTACACAGTGGCAGAACTTCCCGATCCATTTCTCTGTTAATTAAACTATATTGTGGTTGAATCGAGATAAATCTAACAAGGTTGTTGAAATCACTATAAGATAATGCCTTCATCATTTGCCATGCTAAGAAATTTGAACAGCCTATGTATCGAACTTTACCTGAGCTAACTAAGTCATCTAATGTTCGTATTGTTTCTTCAATAGGAGTTAAATGATCCCATACATGTAGCTGATATAAATCAATATAATCGGTATTTAATCGTTTTAAGCTTTGGTCAATTCCTTCTATAATTCTTCGTCTTGAATAGCCGAAATCATTTGGATGAGGACCTACTCGCATTCTAACTTTCGTAGCTAAGACTACTTCAGAACGGCGCTCTTGGATTGCCTTTCCAACAATTTTTTCAGACTCTCCACCAACATAAACGTCGGCAGTATCGATAAAGTTGCCTCCATGATCAAGAAACCGATGAACCATATTAATCGAATCTGCTTCTTTCATCTCATTGCCAAAGGTCATTGTGCCTAAACAAAGCTCAGAAACTAATAATCCGCTTTTGCCTAATGTTTTGTATTCCATTATTTCGCTCCTTCATATTCTATTTGTCCAATTTTGTATATTCGATGTTTTATCTTGTATTCCTTTAAATCAATAAAGAAAATAAGCCCCTTAGGAGTAAATTCACGAATCTATACAAGTCTCTATTGTGTTACAAACTCGACTTCTCCCTTTATCTCTACATCCTTTGGAACACGAATATAAAGGACAGTTTCACCCCAGACATCATCCTCATGAAAAAATGGATCATCCATACTCCAGCCTTCAGTGATTTGGGTTATTGTAAATTCGTTGTTAAATTTACCTATCTGAATATCAATTGGAGATGGACCAGCTAACTTTAATATGTTCTTTTCTAATTGAATCCGATAAGGTTTATTTTGATCGGTAAGATCTATATGTTGCTTAATAGTTCTTGTGGCATATTGGGTGACCTCAACCTTTTTATCATTTACATCTTTTCTTTCAATTAATTTAAATACAAAGCTTGACTCCTCGTTATCACCTATAATTTCAAGCTTCTCTCCTTCATAAGGAAAGTCCCATTGTTGCTTAATTATAACTCCATCTATGTTTTCTTTAGCAATTTGTTTTCCTTCTGAAGCAGCCATTGTTAGTTGTTCACTTGATTTTTGAGCTCTTGCTAATTCTTGTTTATTGTCAACGATTTTATGAACAGAGCTCTCAATCGGAAGGAGATAATATAAAACAACTGCTATCAGTAGCAACACTCCATATAAACCAAATACCCATTTTGTGTTAATCTTTTGGAAAACTGCAGACCTTTTTACTATATTGATCATGATAATAATTAAAACAAATATAATCAGCCCTAGTCCCATCATTGCCTAACCTCCAACTTATTCGAAAGAATAATAGAAATACCAAATAAGAAACAAGCTGAAACAATAACCTTTAGTAGAAATAAGGATAAGGAAGCTTCCTCTCCGTAAAATTTCACTGTCTCAGCTATAATCGGTGCTTCACCATTATGATTTAATCCTAAAATAGAATAACTAACAAGTCCGATTAGCAGGATTAGACTAACCCATTTACTAAATTGCACGATCATTCCTACGAGATAACCCAATGAAGCGAATAATAAAATGTAAAGGATGCTAATAATAATTCCTACAACTAAATCACGAAAACTAACCACAGTTCCGATTACATTACCATCATCTAATGTGATGTATATAATGACCTTAAACAATATTCCCGAAAGCATTGCTGTAACTCCAGCTACAATACTAGCGGCTATTAAAAAGAACATATTTGAAAGATTACTGCTTAACCTATTTGAGATAAAAACAAAATCATCGTTCCGATTTGCCTTGGTGGTAATGATAATTGCACTTATAAATGCCCAAATCATGGTAAACACTATGATCATATCTCCATTATACAAGTTGAAAGAAAACGAAATTCCGTCTGAACCTGAACCATATGAACTCGAACTACCATTTATTGATAGGAACATTGCAATAATCTGTACGAGTAAAAGTGAATTGAAGACACTGATATATGCTTTTAACTTGTAAATAAATTGCTTTTTTACGATGTCAGCAAGCTTAACCTCTGTTAAATACATCATCAATGCCCCCATTCGTTTTACTCGTTACATAGGTACATAGATCATCTGCAGCAACTGCTGTCATTTCAATGCCCTTAATACTTGCCAAGTCTCTTTCTGAAACGGTGAAATTATTTTCAACAACAACATAGACACTATCTACACCTATGCTTTTTTTATGAAGAACATTTCTAGTACGTACAATTTCCATAACCTGATCTTCTTTACCATTTAAACCGATTGCATATTCCTTTAAATCATCAATAGACATATGGAGGTGATTTTTTCCATCCTTTAATAGCAGTACATCTTCCAGTAGATCCTCAATTTCATTTAATAGATGACTAGATAAGATAATCGTCCGTGGATGATCAAGATAATCCTTTAGAACGGCTCTATAAAAATCCTTTCTAACAGAAGAATCCATTCCTGTTGTCGGTTCATCAAGAATCGTTAACGGGCATCTTGCAGCTAATCCAATGATCATATTGAATGTACTTTTCATTCCTTTTGATAGATATTGATGTCGTTGCTTTGGATGAAATGAAAAGTAATCAAAGAGTCTTCTTGCCAGTTCTTGATCCCAGTTCACATAATAAGAGGCAGCTGTTCGAAGAATATCATCTAGGGTTAATGTATTGGGAAAATTCATATGCTCATCAATATAGATTCTGTTTGCTGATACTTTTAAACTATTAAAAGGGTTGTCTGAAAAAACATCTATCTCCCCAGTCGTTTGATGTAAAAAACCTGCGATAATTTTTAACAATGTTGTTTTTCCGGCTCCATTTCGACCAATGAGCCCTGTTATTTTGTTCTCTTCAATTGTTAGTGAACATTCATCAAGTGCTTTTTTCTGACCATACAACTTTGTAACCTTTGTACAAACTACAACATTCATCACAAGTTCCCCCTAGCTTGATTCGCTTCCTTAATCATCTGTATTATTTCATTTTCATCCACATTCAGTCGATTGGCCTCCAAAACAATTTCATTTACTAACTGCTTTAGTGTATGGCTTTTTCTTTTTCTAACAATTATTTCTTTTGCATTTGCTGAAACAAACATCCCCAGTCCTCGCTTTTTATATAAAATTGCTTCATCTGCCAAAATATTTAACCCTTTACCTGCAGTCGCTGGATTAATCGTAAACATATCTGCAAGCTGGTATTGCGAATAGATTTTCCCATCTTCTTTAATGTTTCCATTCAAGATCTCTGTCTCTAGCCATTCGGCTACTTGCACATATATAGGTTTTGTCCCATTTGTATTAAAAATCAAGTGTTAACCTCCCTTTAAAACCTAAATCGATATAGTGCATTACTGATGTAATGTACTATATAATGTTTTCCAAAATAATGCAATAGGAATGATAAGAATAGAAAGTTTAATGAGGATAAAGAACTTATTGATCGTAAGGTATATATCTATTGAAACATATCCACTATTTCACCAGATTGCTTGTCAACATAATACCAACCGTATGTTGCAGTGTGGGAAATATCATCATGCATGACAACATCATACACTTGTATAACATATTTTTTTTCATCTTCATGGTCGACATCAACATGTAATTGATCATTATCTTGTAAACCAAGATATTTACGAACTAAGGTAACAGCTTCCACTCGGTCTACTGTTGGGTTTCTACTAATTTCCTCTGCATCGAAAGCTGGCACCTCAATTTGATATGTATCTATTCCGATTGAGTCATTCTCATTTGCTACTTCCTGCGGCGGTCCTAGTTCCTTGTTTGATTCAGCTGTGTTATATCCAACCATATTAAACGATAAAACAAATAGTAACGAAGAATACCTTAATTTCTTCATCATAACAGGGTAGACTCCTTTAAAAAGCTATTGTAGATTTGTACAGCGAAAAACGACGTCACCTGAGCAACCTCGTTTTTTCTTTTCAATTATATAGTTATGATACCTTTTTAGGATCTTATCTCCGTTTAGTTTATCCAAATGTGTTTAAACTAATGAATTATTTCTACAAATTTATTAGAAACGTTATTACGCGCTAAAACCTTGATACGTCAATTGTGTTGTGTACATTTATTTTAATTAAGATGACAGCCCAATAAATGATAATATTAATAATCCGATAAAATAAACCTTTTTCACATTTTTTACTCCTTTACATATATACTTTAAAGTAACTCTTACTCCCTTTTCCTAATAATCACTAACACCTCTTGAATTTTTTGAATTTTTAAACTACAATTTCTCTAACATATGTATAGATAACTGTACTCATTTATACTTACTCGGTTTTCAATAGTAACTTAGTAAAAAAACCTTAAAAAGTTTAATCAACAAGGAGGAAATAGAATGCTTTCTCATTTATGGGCTACATTAGATGAACATTTTTCAGAAATGGTTGAGATACGTCGATATTTACATATGCATCCAGAGGTCTCCTTTAAGGAAGTGGAAACAGCTAAGTTTATCGTAGAATATTACAAGAAACTTCAGGTAGAAACAAGATCTAACGTTGGTGGAAACGGAATTGTAGCAACAATTAAAGGGGATAACCCTGGACCTACAGTTGCTTTACGAGCAGATTTTGATGCGCTCCCGATCCATGATGAAAAGGATGTTGACTATAAATCTACCGTCCCTGGTGTTATGCATGCATGTGGTCATGATGGTCATACTGCTACATTACTTGTATTAGCAAAAGTGCTGAACAGCAATCGCCATCAATTAAATGGAAATATTGTGCTTATCCATCAACATGCTGAAGAATACGCTCCAGGTGGTGCTTTGCCAATGATAAAAGATGGTTGTCTTGATGGAGTAGATGTCATATTTGGCACCCACCTTTGGGCTACCGAGCCTGTAGGAAAAATTCAATATCGAACAGGTCCTTTCATGGCCGCTGCAGATCGATTTGAAATCACAATCTCTGGAAAAGGTGGGCACGGAGCTCAGCCTCACAAAACAAAGGATGCGATTTTAATAGGTTCTCAGGTCGTAACAAATCTTCAACAAATCGTTAGCCGAAAAGTCGATCCTATACAATCTGCCGTCGTTACTGTCGGATCATTTGTTGCTGAAAATGCCTTTAATATTATTGCGAACTCAGCGAAATTAATTGGGACGGTTCGAACATTTGATGAAGGTGTCCGCAAACAAATTGAAGATGAAATTGATCATGTCATAAAAGGGACTTGTTTAATGAACGGTGCTCATTATGATTATCACTTTTTCAGAGGATACCCTGCACTCGTTAACCACCCTTTGGAAACAGAATTTCTTAAAAACATATCCGCTCAAGTTCCAGGTGTTCATGAAGTTGAAGAAAGTCCATTACAAATGGGCGGGGAGGATTTCTCTTATTATTTACAACATGTAAAGGGGACATTCTTCTTTACTGGGGCAATGCCTGCTAATCAAGATTTAGCTTATCCACATCATCATCCAAAATTTGATATTGATGAAAAAGCGATACTAATTGCTGCAAAGACCTTATGTAATGCAGCAATACAATATCAATTAAATTCATTATCTAAAAAATCGATTTCAATTTAATATAAGAGAAAGACACTAACCTATTGTCTCCATGAATTAGACGAGCAGATTCCTGAGGGTGAACGATCACAAATTAATCTGAACAAAACTAGTAAATATATTATTTATAGCCAATGAAAAAGGGATCTTTGATTTTTAAAGATCCTCTTTCAAGTGATTTTACCAGCCTTTACCTTAATCTTACTAACAATCAAAATATAAATTTTGCAATAGTAAGTGCGACTAATGCAAGAGGTGCTTGCAAAACGAAACCTACTAGAAAATAAATGAAAAGTCTTTTTATTGTTACTGACCTTTCCGTTATTAGAAATTTAGCAGTAAAAAAGGAATAAGGAAATAAAATCATGACAGATGTGATGATGCCTGGAACATAGTCTTTGAAGAAAATGAATTGTAATAAATGACCAATCGCGTTCGCTAATAGTGTTCCAGGTACTAAAAGGGAAAGAAAGGTAGTTGGGTTCATTCCAATGAATTTTTCGCCTATAAAGGCTTTATAACAACCTATTGAACTTAAAATCCATAATAGGATAAATGCAAATGAAAACTCTAGTGTTGTTACGCTAAAAGGAATCCTATTTGAATTTTCTTCGAGGAATTTCTCTACGGTTAAAATCTCTTCTATATCATGAACGAAATATAGGAGTGGGAAAAGGAATACTAGCTTCTTAAACTTTGATAATGGATATTGTTTATCTATATTCATCTTTTCCCCCCATAACTGATATAAATATCACTTTTACTCATCTCTTCCCCTGTTAGTTAATTAAAAGGTAGCATAAAATTGCTAAAATAATATTAGGTACACCTATTAAACCTAAGCGAAAAGTGGTATTAATCCGTTCACGCCTATCTATGGCAGATTCAGTGGCAAAATTCGCACTCATTCGGTCTCCAGTGACCATTGATCCCGAAATAATTATTGATAAACCTATAAAAATAATTCCTATTCCTGCCGTAATTATATATGCCCGATCAATCCCCCACACAACTATAGATAATAAAACACCTATGATTGATAACAAAGTTCCAATTAGAAGATACTTCAAGGCTATCCCTCCTCTTTTATTTAGGATTTATTCAACACGTTTGTCGGTATCAATCTTAAAGCACGAAAATAGATTAAATCGTAAAGATGTACTTACGAAAAACGAAAACAGCCTTTTATGAATACGGTTGAGTATTAATTTGGTTTCACTTCTTAGGTTAACCTAAGAAGTGTAGCTAGAAGCACTTATTGTTCATTCTACTTTAAATTTTTTGAATATTTTATTGGTTGTAGAAATTCTAGTTCAAAAGGTTGGGAGATGGAGTATACTCAAAAATAAATAATCAATATAGTAAATGTAAAAAGTATATGGAAGGTTTTAAGCTAACTGATAACAATAAAACTTTAAATACCCTTGATATTGAATTGGTATTCATGATAATCCTGACGCAAATAATATTGGTTTGAAGCTTATTACAGGTTTTGCACAATGCAAAAACAAAGTAGTAAAATAGTATCTTCTAAATGGTAAAGAACTCACAAAGAAATAAGTTAAAACACTGGAAAAAATACCTCTAGTGCCACGGAGACTACATTAACAGTACCTCTGTTTTCTGACAAGCTAATGATGCATTGTATAAACATCCTCAATGGATTTGGACTTTTAGGAGCTTGAACTGGTTGCTTCTTAGTTTAAAGAATAATTTAGCTGTAAAAACATTTTTGCTAGCAAAAGATGTTTATTTCTACGTACTACAAGAGGAGATTGAAATTATAATTAAAAATGGAGAATGTATAAACTGAGAACATGTAACAAATAATAAGATCTGGTGTCGGTTCTTCCGAACACTAATATCAATGTGGGGGGATAAAATTTGAGTACACTTTACAGTTTAGTTTTACATTTAATTACCTTTATGATTAAAACAAAATTTCAAATGGTAATGTTAAAACATAAACTAAACCCCTTATTAAAAATGCAAATTTCAACATAAGCAAAGAGGTATCTCAAAATTATCCTATTTTCACATTGTAAAAGAGGTAAACACATTCCTGTGTTTACCTTTTACCTTATACATGAAGGACATTCACAATATACGACCTTCAAATCTATTAAATCCAGAATTTCAACCGTTCGCTTTACGGTTGCCTTTTCTGCGTGGAGTACCCCTTTATGAAGAAAACGATGAATGATCGTATCTGCTCCTCCAGCAACGTAACCAAATGAATTTAAAGAGGACTGAATACATATAGGTTTATTAGTTAATTCTAGTTTTTCCATTGCATCTAAAATAACTTGAGATTAACCACCATAGGATTATCCCTCTAAACATTTTGATAGAATAACTAGAAACCTTATAGGTAAACTATATTGCCTTTCTAATAAATGTGAAACTAAATTTCAGTAGAAACGCAGCTATTCGTATTAGTGACTTACTCTTGCTTCGACTGATCCATAACCATATCCACGACTTGTTTTGCTAACTTAACATAGGATTCGATCTGATCAGGACTTTGGTCAATAGCCCACCTGAGATTATCGAAAGCTCTTAATAGCATTAAATGTCTCATTTTAACCAGCTCTTTTACACTTATCCCGTACCCATCTAAAAATGCTTTGAATTCTTCAATACTAGGCCCTTCGCCGAGGATTTGGCACCGGATCAAATGAATAATATCTACATGTGGTACCACACTTACTTCTGCACTGCCCCAATCCAGCAATGTAACTTGGCCTGCCTGATTGACAATCGTGTTCTTCAAAGAGATATCTCCATGGCATAGACCGAAGCGAAACTTTTCCTTCTGCAAATTCTCGAACAAATTTCGGATTCTCTTAGATTCCTTTTTTGTGATAACGCCCAACTCAATCAACCGATCATTCTCTGTCAAACTATTAATATTATACTGCAGATACCCTTGCCAACTTCCGTCAGATCCTGCATGAGAAGGTGACTGAAACTCACCATGGATTGGGTCAATCAGATTTTCTCCAAATCCTTTCACGTTAGTTGAATGGATACGTTTGGCATATTCACCAAGCTTCCTCCAAATATCTGACTTAAAAACAGTACTATCTAACCCGTTATCACCATCTACAAACGTTTGAATCATGTATGCTGTTTCATTAAATATACCAATGGACAACACCTCAGGACCAGGAATGCCAACTGCCGCCGCATGTTCGATGCACCATTTTTCTTTAATAAAGCTTTGATATGTACCTTTATCATTCATACGGACAATAACTTTATCACTCTCCGTCTCTACTAAGCAAACCTGATTTACGATGCCTTTTCCTATGATTTGGTATGATGATTTCACTTGTTCTTGCAGAAAATCGCCGGCAATTCGTTCTGCTTGTATAACTATAGAGTCTTCCATTGTACTACCTCCTTTGATAGGTTCACCTGAGCCCCTTAATCTGCGAATAAAAAAAGAACCCTCAATCCAAAGATAGATCAAAAGTTCTGTGTTATATTTTCAAAGATACTCTATTATTTACTCAATGAATTAAGTGAATTTTGTATTCTATCTTTGTTTTATTTATTCATTGTCTTTTTCATAGAATCTATTTTATTCAATCCCGTGAGTTCCACATCCAAAGAATTAACTATGGACCAGCTCTTTTTCGCTTAGACCAAGCGTCTGCGCTGTTGACGTATGAATTTCGTGTAGAAGATCTGGATTTTCCATTAGTGACTCGCCATAAGAAGGAATCATTTCTTTGATTTTCGGTTCCCACTCTTCAATATGATGCGGGAAGCATTTTTTGATGACCTCAAGCATAACGTGAACCGCAGTAGAGGCACCAGGAGAAGCTCCTAATAATGCTGCAATCGATCCATCAGCGGCAGTTATCACTTCTGTACCAAATTGAAGCGTTCCTTTACCACCTGCCTCTGTATCTTTAATGACTTGTACACGTTGGCCTGCTACCACTAAATCCCAATCTTCGCTTTTCGCGTTCGGGATAAACTCACGTAATTCTTCCAAGCGCTGTTCTTTTGATAGCATAACTTGCTGAATCAGGTATTTTGTCAATGACATCTCTTTTGCGCCTGCGGCTAACATAGTTAAGAGATTATTCGGTTTTACGGAAGTTACTAAATCGAACATTGAACCAGTTTTTAAGAACTTTGGTGAGAAACCAGCAAATGGTCCAAATAGCAGAGATTTTTTATTTTCGATATATCTTGTGTCAAGATGCGGAACAGACATTGGCGGTGCACCAACCTTAGCTTTTCCGTATACTTTTGCCTGATGCTGCGCTACAACCTCGGGATTATTACACACCATAAAGAAACCGCTTACTGGGAATCCACCAATATGTTTACTTTCAGGAATACCCGATTTTTGTAGTAAATGCAAGCTTCCACCTCCGCCTCCGATAAAGACGAATTTTGCTGAATGGTGTTCTACGTTACCGCTATCAAGATTCTTCACTTTCAATTCCCACGAGCCATCGCTAGTACGTTTCATATTTTCAACACTATGATTGTATTTGATATCGACATTTTTCCTCTTTGAGTGATCAAACAACATACGTGTTAAAGCACCGAAGTTGACATCCGTTCCAGAGTCTATCTTTGTTGCTGCAATAGCCTCATTTGATGGACGGTCCTGCATAATAAGCGGCATCCATTCCTTCAGTTTTACTGGATCTTCGGAAAATTCCATCCCTTTGAACAGCGGATTTTTAGACATCGCCTCAAAACGTTTCTTTAAAAAAGCTACATTTTCTTCCCCTTGTACCATACTCATATGAGGCAATGACTTGATAAAGTCTTGTGGATTTTCAATCAGTTTGCTATTTTGCAAATAAGACCAAAACTGCATTGAAACTTGAAACTGTTCATTAATTTTTATAGCTTTACTAATATCTACAGATCCATCCGGTTTCTCAACCGTGTAGTTAAGTTCGCACAGTGCCGCATGCCCCGTTCCCGCATTATTCCATTCGTTAGAGCTTTCCTCTCCTGCGTTTGAGAGCTTCTCAAATACTTTAATATCCCATTCCGGTACTAATTCTTTTAAGATTGTCCCTAAAGTCGCACTCATGATTCCGGCACCAATTAAAATGACGTCTGTTTTAGTTTCTCTGTTGATCATTTTTACCAACCTTTTCCCTAAAATTTGCAGAGAAGATGTGGGCATCACACCAAACTAACGCGCGACCTAGTTGCACACCTTTTCTGTCTCAGTTATAAACATATAATAATGTATTACAATTATTTATAGATTAATATATCTACTATTATATGATAATTATCAGTTAATTAAAAGCTGATAAAAAGTGAAGAGTTCGTCCACAAGGTATAGGAACACACCAAAACATGAGTTTTCATGATTTTATCTTCCAAAAATCCCCTCCACTTACCAATTCAAATATTGTTTGTGAAGGAATGAACTTACACCTACCTGCATATTTAATTGAAGACACATAATGAAAGAAGGATGCTAAGCCATCCATTTATTCTTCAACTCTGGAACTCGTTAGCATTTTTATGAACGTTAATTATCGAGTCTTTTAAAAAATAGAACCCCTCAGTATGATGAGATTATACACAAACAACAGCACTCATCTAAAGGAGGAAGCTCTAATATGCAGCAAGACAAACAAAATCCATTTTATTGAAAGAATATAATCAATCTAATTTACTAGATATTTAATTCTGACAAGAAAGGTTCATTCATTTTTTCAAGAGTTGCTCTCACATACTCACCAATGTTAACTCCTTCTTTCATTTTGCCAAGCGCAGTCAACAATTCCCATTCAACTAATTGATCTGAATGATCAACAATCATTTTGCAACGCTCAAAACGTTTTTCCATAAATGTCTTTAGTGTTTCTTGAACACTAAGATTTTGCTTCAGAATATCTGCTAATACAATCACATCTTCAACTGCAATAGCAGCTCCCTGACCTAGATGTGGAGCCGTACCATGTGCAGCATCACCGACAAGTAAAACATTTCCTTTATACCACGGGCTCGGCATAAGGTGCGTAAATATCGGGCGATAGACAACTTGGGCAGGATTAACTATACATTTGGCAGCATCAGCAATAACACCTCCAAATTCGGAGATCCGATTCTGTAAAAGGACATGTAATTGATCATTAGGAAACTTAGGGTTATCTGGTTCACTTGTGGTCACTAGTAGATACATTTCGTCCTCAGACATCGGAACCAATCCTGCCTTAGCCGCTTTTCCATAATAGAAAAGGCCTTTATCAAGTTCTTCAGGGCGGGGAAGTTTGTATCTCCATACTCCTTGTCCGCTATATCGTTGTTCGATTTCCGCAAACATCATTTTGCGTACCTTAGAATTGATGCCATCTGAACCAAGTACTAAATCGTAGTTTTCAGAAACTCCATTGCTTAGTACTACGGATACACCATTTGGTATGTTAGTCATCTCTATAATCGTTGTACCCATATATATTTTTGTTCCGATTGATTGTACAGTATCAAACAGTAAATTTTGTAATTTCCTTCTTGAGATTCCGTTTACTCCTGGATACCCTTCGATGGAAGGAGAAGGTGCATTAAACAAGAAGTGCCCTTGACCATTATAATAATCAAATCCTGGAAAAGAAGTGCCCTGTTCCAAACAAGCATCAGCCAAACCGATCTCATTAAGTGCTCTAAGAGCCTTAGGTGGTTGAATAATCCCTACTCCATACACATTCCAATCTACTTCCTTTTCAGCAATCTCTGCTTTAATCCCTATTTTATTTAGGGCAATAGCTGCTGATAACCCGCTAATACCCCCGCCTACAATAAGGACCTTTTTTACGTATTGATTTGTCATGCTAGGACCTCCTCAATAAAATATTGAAGTGCTTGATTCTTGAAACACTCATCGATTCCCTATGGGCTAAGCAGGTTGATTCTCTACTCAAAAAAAAGTATAAAGTGCATGATTTTACTCGTTTCGAAAATTAAACACCATCCAACAATGGATGGTGCTTAAACTGAATTATCGTTTATTAAATCAAGTAAGTGAAACTATTTTCTTTATCGGTTTGTTGTTTATTTTTCCATGACGGCAAAGTAATTTTCTTCATTATCTGCAAAGTTAAAAACTCTACCCGAAGGCATATTTACAATTTCACCAACCGTGATATTTTTGTTTGATAAGTCATTATGTAATTGAACGAGATTTTCCGAGAAAAACATTAATGAAGGTGTACCCAGATTTAATCCCGGTGACATTTTAGCAACGAACTCTTTATTATGGAGTATGATGCTTGTTTCTCTATCCTTTGTTGGAGCAATTTCAATCCATCTCATTCCTTGACCGTTATTTTCTTCAGAAATGACACTAAATCCTACTTTTTCCGTCCAAAAATTCAATGCCTCATCTTGGTTATTTACATACAACATAATTTGTCCGACTTTGCTAATCATTTATATCACTCCCTTGTCATCTTCTTTGAAATTATAACATTTTTTAACACTATTTTACAATTCGGAATATTGAATAAATGATAAAACAATTAATTATTACTACACTTTACTTTTATTCTGCTTACGCCATAATCCACCTGAACAGGGAGTAAAACCACACGTTTGATAAAAGGTTTTATGTTTTAGGTCATAAGTTAAGTTGATAATTTCTAATCCATACTGTACAGTCTCTTTCATTCTCTTACTAACTCGACACCAATTTTATTAAATCATCAATAAAACCTATTAATAAGAGCAAAGTCGTTTGGTGATTTTGGCTCTTTTTAATAGGTTAGTTAATTGATACGTAGCTCCAGTTCTAGGGAGTTTTTTATTCAGTCCTCAACTATTAATACATAGCCTGTTTCAATTTCCTCACATAAAGAGCTCTAATGATCGTAAAGAAAATAATTTGCACAATTGCATACCCCGAAACCGCTAATAGCGATGAATTGATCGTCGTTTCAAAACCTAATGAAGGACGAAGGAGTTCTACTGTGATCACTGAACCCAATGATGCAATTAATAGTGGTAAGAAAAATAGAACAGAAAGCTGAATAGATGCTGACCGACTCATCTCTCCTTCTGTTAATCCAATCCGAGAAAGTGATTGATACATACGTTGATCTGCCTGTAAGTCACTATACAATTTGAAATATAAGAAACTTATCGAAGCGACAGAAAAAATAGCTGCAATAAATATCCAAACGAATTTTGTAATACTAAACGCTTGTTTAGTCTGTAAGAATTGCAAGGAACGGAAAGTAACATGACCCTCTTCTTCATTTATTTGTGAATTTATTTGAGAACTTGTCTTTACTTCATCTGATCCTTCCTTGGGTAATTCCTTATTCGCCCACTCTGGAATTTGATACAATACTGTATTAAATATATATCCTTCTGTCCTTTGCTTCATACGTTCTAAAAACTTTTCATATTGATCATCGCTCATAACTGTTAAATTACCGTACCAAATATCCGGCATCTCGACTACTTCTTGCTTTTTAACTTTAAAAGAAAAGTCTTCGTAAATCAGTGTTGAAATTGGAAGGAAACCTTTCGTTTCCCTTTCACCAGTAGCTGTATACGTATTAGATATGTTATGAAAAACCACTACCTCATCCTCAGCAAGAACGTCAATCTTCGGAAGGGAATATTCCTTATTTAATTGTTCATATATGGATAAACTTATCGGTCCGAAGCTAATATATGATCCGTCAAAATTAACTGGAGTACTTTCAAATTGAATTTTGTTAAATGCAATATCCTTACTAGCTAATAGTCGATCAATTGTTTTTACATTGTTTTCCCCTTCAGGAGTTGTTGATTCATACTGAATGGGAAAATGGATCTTCATAAAATCTTGTTTGTTTTGATTATCTCCACTCAATACTATACTAATAAACCCAGATGCCATAGCAGTTATTACCGTTATTACGAAGAAAATTCTCGCACTATCTTTAATTTTATAGGCCATCTCAGATAACCATAATAGCGTGACTCCGCGGTAAAAAAACAATTGATTCCTTTTTAGTAAACGAATTGAATACACACTTAATTGAGTGAAAAAGAAGTACGTACCTATTGTCCCCAAACCAAGAATATATAAATACCACCCAATATCTTCTTGCATTAACAAAAAGGCTCCACTAATACAAACAACTGATAGCAAAGACAAGAAAATCGATGCCTTCGGTTCTGTTTTCGGTTTACTCGTCCCTTTCAGCAAGTCCGTTGTTTGTTGTTTACGTAAATAGAGAATCGTCGAAAAGGAAATAATCACAAACAGTGCCGCAAAAGCTCCTGTTGTTAATAAGATTGCTTCCACTGGAAAGTAAAAATTCATCCCTTCTAAATCAGTAATCTCTGTACTTAGTAATAAAAATAGCTTAGAAAATAATAAACCTATTCCTAATCCACTACCAATTGAAAGAGCACCTATCGTTATGTTTTCGATAAACACAATCCGATAGATTTGCGATTGTTCTGCACCTAAAATCTCTAATATACCGAATTCTTTTTGTCTCGCTTTTAAAAAGGTACTGATCGAGTAAAGAACAAAGAAAAAAGAGAAAAAGAAGATAACATACTCTGCCGCTGTCATTCCCGCCTTCACAGACGTCCCAATATCATCCTCCATTAATACCGGATGAAACATAAAGATCGCATACGAAAAGAAAATCGATACTGAAAACGTACTACATAGGAAATAGGCCACATATGCCCTTGCATTTCGGGTTACATTATTCCAGGCAAATTGACTAAATGTCACTTGGGATTCCCCCCTAAAAATGACAATGTGTTAATAATTTCTTGATAAAACGTCTGTTTATTTGCTCCTCTTCGAAGCTCATTATGAAGTTGCCCATCTTTTATAAAAAGAATCCTTTGACAATAACTTGCCGCAACTGGGTCATGTGTTACCAAAAGAGTTGTCATTTTATCATTTTGATTTAGTGAATCAAACATTTGCATAACACTTTGAGAAGAATTCGAATCTAGATTTCCTGTCGGTTCATCAGCAAGAAGTAGTGAAGGCTGATGAATGACTGCACGAGCTACAGCTGCTCGTTGTTTCTGTCCTCCTGATATCTCATAGGTCCGCTTATTTAATATATCCGTGATACCGATCCTTTCAGCTACTTCCGCTACGCGTTTATTCATATCAGATAATTTTAATCGATCAAGTGTTAAAGGCAGGATAATATTTTCCTTTACTGTCAACGTATCAAGCAGATTAAAGTCCTGAAATACTAACCCAAATTCACGACGACGAAATTTTGAAAGATCTTTTTTTGATAATGCCATCGCCTTTTTATTATTTATTAAAATTTCTCCTGAGGTAGGATTATCAATTGTTGAGATTAAGTTCAATAATGTTGTTTTCCCACTACCAGATGGCCCCATAATCCCAACAAATTCACCTTGTTGTATTGAAAAGGAGATATCTGATAACGCTTTGTAGGATACTTTTCCGTTAAAAACTTTACTAACCTGATTTACTTTTACGATTTCCATGTATAATCATTCCCTTCTTTATACATAGCTTACAGTACAAAAAAAGGAGAAACCACTTGCTATCATTACAGTTTTCTTACATCGATGTAAGGTTTCCATCTGGTATAGCAAATGTTAGCCGAATCGTTGTTCCTAACCCATGTGTCGATTCCACCTCGATTGTATGCTTTAGACGGTTACAAACTTCTTTCGCCATATAAAGGCCCATCCCGGTAGATTCACTGTAAAGCCGCCCATTTTCTCCAGTAAAATGCGCATCAAAGATTCTTGGCAGATCCTGTTGCACTATGCCTACACCATGATCCTCTATTTCTAGAACATAGACATAGTCTTGTTTATAGATCCGAATTTCTAATTGACTAGATCCTTTTGAGTAGCGAACAGCATTTGTTAATACTTGCGAAATGATAAAGGACAGCCATTTCCTATCTGTTATTGTAATGAATCCTGTCTCGGCATGAACATCTGGATATAGTTCATTCTTAATAAATAAACGTCGATGGTTGCTGAGCACTTCATTAACTAGTTCAAGTAAATCTGTTTGTTCTAAAAAGAAATCCAATTCAAAGCTTTCAAGCCGGGACATATATAAAACCATATCTAGCCCTTTTTCCAAGTGATCTAGTTGTTCTTGTAGATCAGCAAAAATTGGATCTGGTCGTCCTTTTATATAAAGATTCGCTACAGAAAGTGGTGTTTTCATCTGATGTACCCACTGATTCATAAATAATACATGTTGTTTTTGATGAGATTCAAATTGATGAACCTTGTTCATATAGAGTTGGTATTGCTGCTGCAACAATCGTTCTGTCTGTAAAGCTAAAGGTGATTGCCCTTTGAGTTGGATACTATCGTCTAACACCTTTACAGTTTTGATGTCAGCTAACTGCTTGTAGTAGGAACGATTCTGTAAATAGCGAATGATTAGAAAAAGACCTAATAATACGATTCCTAGTAATAAGATATAAATGAGTAATGACTCCTTTTTATAGCCATCCAACCATATTATTGAAAGTAAAAAAACTAACTGCAGAAGATTAACCACAATGAGCATTAGATGTTCCTTAAAAAAGAGTTTCATTTTTCCTCACCTATCTTAAGTCTGTACCCTACTCCTCGTACCGTCTCAATAGATTGTTCAAGACCTAATGCTTCAAGGCTTTTTCTGAGCCGTGTAACATAGACATTCAACGTATTTTCACCGACATAACGGTGATCATCCCATAACGCATCAAGTAGAAAAACTCGACTAATCACTTGATTTTCATGCTCCATTAATATTCCAAGTAAGATGGTCTCCTTGTAACTAAGTTCGGTCGTAGTACCATTGTAAGAAAGATCCTGTGTGTCCAAATTCAAATTTAAATTTCCTGCTTTTCGAACGATGGCAGTTGCAGCATAATCGCCGTATGCACGACGCAACAAACTTTCGACCTTAGCTAGTACAACCTCGGGATAAAATGGCTTTGTAATATAATCATCCGCTCCATTTTGTAAGGCGATGATTTGATCCATTTTATCAGCACGTGCAGAAATAAAAAGAATCGGACAAGTCGAAACTGTTCGGATCTGCCTACACCAGAAAAAGCCATCGAACTTTGGCAAATTAACATCTAGCAATACTAAATGTGGCTGTATAGTTTGAAACTGTTCAAGTACAGTAGAAAACTCTGTGATGACTTGTACAATATAGTTATATTTCTCAAAATGCTCTTTTAATAACTCCCTAATATCTAGGTCATCTTCAATAATTAAAATAGTATGCATTAAGATTCTCCTTTTTCCTTTTTTCAGAGTTCATTCACTATGAGTACAAGTTAATTAGATGCTTTCATTATAAAGTTATTAGAGTTCAATAAACACCTATATGGACGTGTTCGTCAGAAATAGCTTTAATTTCAGAAGGATAAAGGTCATTTTACACTTCTTTATGACCATTTGTTCAACACATTATGCTTTTATTCATATACGTCCTTTTCCTAATCTAATTTAGGACGAAGAGTACATATTTATCTACTTGAACTTCATAATCTATCAACTTTTGGTAAAAATCTATCATTTGAAAAACTTCGACACCGGATTAGACATCACCACTCACCTTCAACAAGCAAAAAAAGCAAGTACCTATGTATAAAATTATACAGGGTACCTGCTTTTGAAATTAAATAGGCTTTGAAAAAATCCGTAACCGATAACAATTCATTGCACAATCTCCAAGTTGTTGAACAAGATGATAGTTAGCAACCCCGCCGACAACTGCCCCAATTCCAGGGAGGATTTGCATAAGCTTCACGATGTCTATATAATCTCGATACTCTTGCTGAAATACTCGCCAATCTAGATCCTTTACTTCATGTTTTTTGGTCTCCCAATGCTCGACTAACTCAAGGAGTTCTGCTTTATGTGTTTCACCTGAAAATGCTAGCTGAAAAACGTATAAAAGGAATAGTCTTTCCTCGTATTCCTTCGTACTGTATCCATAAATACTGGAAACTTCAAATAAAAATTTCATTTTAATGCTCAAAAACAGAGGAAAGTCAGCTAGTGCAAGAAAAAATCCTCCCGCTCCAGTTGAGGCTCCTTCGACAGCAGCAGTCTTTTTGTATGTTTCAATTGATTTTTTTACTAACTGTTCTCGTTCTAGAAAAGTTAGATCTTCTATTTTTTTAGGCAGTGTTGTTAAGTTAGATCCAACTAATGTAGCCTGAACCATTTTTTTAATACTTTCTGTGATTGTCAGATGTACCTTTTCAGGGATAAACTGATTGATACGAACCTGTGCCTTTTTAGATGTACGTTCTAATAATGATGGTCTTCTCAAAACCTTTTGTTTCCAACGCCTTGCCTCTTCAGCCATTTCAGTTTCGTAAGTCAAATGATTATACACCCTTTTCACTCTTCTTTAATCGATTCTTCATATAAACAAGAACGAATAACCCCACAAACAAAGCACCCATTATTAAGGTAACAATAAATTGATAAATGGTTGAGGTCCATAATGTAACGATCGAGAAAATAATCGCTTGAAAGATGAGCGCATTAAAGATTACCTTTATAAAACCGTCCATCTTCTTTTTCTCTGCATGTGGATAAAGATTTGGCAATTCTAATAATTCATAGTGCTTAAATAAACTCATTATTTGTATTCCAGTTAAAAACGTAAATGCGACAGCAATTACTACGTTTCCGATAAGTTGATTATCGATAACTATTAACAACACACTTCCGATAATCGTTAGCCTTAGGACAATGCCAAAATAGTCTCCTGAGCGAAGGAATGCCCGGATAAATAAATACTGGTATACATTTTCTTGATCGTACTTTACTTGTTTTAATATCCAATCAAGATACTTTCTCCGTTTAGCAATCTTCTTCAATTTTGGAACATCTGTGAACATATTAGCCATTTTATAAAATGATTGTTTTCTTTGATCTTCTTTATTGATTAACTGATCCCACTTAACCGCTTTTGGTAAGACAAGCTTTGAGAAATATAAAGCATAGGCTGTCATAATGAGAAAGACGATTAATGCAAATAGATATTGCTCAGATAGGATAAAAAAGATGACAGAAAAATTGATCGCTAATCGAACGATCAGATCAATCCACTTTGCCGATGGATCTGTTATGTACTCCATTTTCCAACTCACATGTAAATTCCAAAATTTTACAACGAATAAAAAAATTAAACTAATAAGTAGGATTGTCCCATTTGCAGTCGTGACCTTAAAATACAATGGTGTAAACAATATTAGGACAACGATGATCATAAAGCTTTGGGTAATCAAACTATACAAAAATGCCTTTTGAAAATATTTTTTTAGCTTATGTTCCATTGGAAGCAAAAAAACCATGTCAGCCTGTTTTAATAAAGTTCTAACAGTAGAAGTAATCACGATTAATGAGAAGGTTACTGTCATGATTAATACTGCCGGGAAATCGGGAGACAATGTATCTAACCACTTTTGATAAGATAATGCACCTCCTGCTGCTAAAAAAATAAACACGAAAAGAAGGTGGTCATTTAACATATACTTCAGGTAAGACCTTGTTTCATTTATATGATGATTAACTCTTGTCTTCCAAATCTCATCAATGGTTTTCATCTTGATCTTCCTTTGTTAACTGGATATAAAGATCATCAAGTGTTGCATCCTTCATCCCAAACTTCTCCCGTATCTGTACCAATGTTCCCAACGCTTTAATTTCTCCATTATGTAAGATAATAAATGAATCACAATATCTTTCAGCTGTTGCGAGAATATGAGTAGACATAAGAATTGATGAACCTTCCATTTTAACCTTTTCCATCATTTCTAAAAGTGAATTAATAGCAAGTGGATCTAAACCGACAAATGGTTCATCAATAATATATAAAGCAGGTTCAATTAAAAACGCACACATAATCATAACCTTTTGCTTCATTCCTTTTGAGAAATGAGCTGGAAACCACTTTAATCTCTTTTCCATCCGAAATTCTTTTAATAGCGGCTGAAGTCGTATTTCAAATGTTTCTTTATCTAATCCATACGCCATTGCTGTTAATTCTAGATGTTCATACAATGTTAATTCATCATAAAGTATTGGTGTTTCAGGTATAAAGCTAAATTGTGAACGATAAGCAGCAGCGTCATCAGCGAATGTTGTACCATTAATTGAAATTTGGCCTTTATGAGCCTCCATTAAACCAATAATATGTTTAATTGTCGTACTTTTTCCGGCACCATTTAGCCCAATTAATCCAACAATCTTCCCTTTATCTACATCAAAAGAGATATCCTTTAATACTGGATATCGCGTATATCCACCTGTTAAGTGATCTACTTTTAACAACGTCATTTTTTTGGTGTTCTCCTTTTTCTTTTTATCTTATCACAGGACATCCAGAAGTGCTTAATTGAACAATAATAATGGTATCGTTATCTATATTTCAGAAATGGCTGATATCTAAATTTGCTTTTGTTGAGACATTAATGATGAGTATCTCACTAAATAATTGCGCATAAACCTCTCCTTGCTGGACATGATAATTAGTGAGGAAGGGATAGTGTCAAAACAAAAAACCTTACTAATGAGGTGTTTGTTCCAGACAACTATTTTTCTCAAGGGAGTTACTATTCTTAAACCATTGTATGTTAAACACAATTTCGAAATGAGGTGTCTACGGGCCGCTATTCACTGTGGTAGAAGCTCGCATTTAACATCATTTTGCAAATGAGGTGTTTGTTAAAGACAGGTTATCTTTTTTTAGTTAAGCCTTATATAAAAACACTTAACTAGGGGATGGTCGTTTTGGTCGATGGAAAATTAACATCTAATCATAACATGTAAAATTAATGTTAAATGAGGTGTTTATCAAACATAATTATCTTCTCTAAAAGGAAGGAATTTTGTATCCATTTGTTAAATAACAACTCACATTCGAAATGAGGTGTCTACGGGCCGCTATTTAATGTAGTAGAAGCTCGCATTTAACATCATTTTAATGAATGAGGTGTTTGTCAAAGACATTTCTAGTATTGTTAAGGGTCTTATATAAATACACTTAACAAGGAGATGGTAGTCTTGAACAATGGTGATTATCACATCAGATAGCATTTAAATAAGTGTTAAATGAGGTGCTTATCAAAGATACATTCCCGAAAAATCAGTAAATAACTTCCCTTCTTCAGGAACAGGGTGATCATTCGATTAACCCTGTTCTTTTTTTATTGTGTTTCCTTTATCTCATTTCAGAGTGCTCCAGTTCATACATCGCTAAACGGGCTCTTGCGCTTTTGTCCTTCATCCAGCTCCAGAGCCCAGCGACTAGTGAACTTCACCCTCTTCCATAAGATAAGTCAACATCGAATCACTTGCGCTCTTCGTGTTTCCTTTATCTCATTTCAGAGTGCTCCAGTTCATACGTCGCTAAACGGGCTCTTGCGCTTTTGTTCTTTTCATATTATCTATGGTAAAATACGGATAACTCCTTAAAACTACCATGCGGTTTATAAAGATGCTGTAGAAAATTGTTGCGGAGATAAATTTTTTTATGAAAGAAGTGTGAAAGTCATGAGTGATTGCATTTTTTGTAAGATTATTAACGGAGAAATTCCAAGTATGAAAGTATTTGAAAACGAGCATGTTTTCGCCTTCCTTGATATTAGTCAAGTAACAAAGGGACATACTTTAGTCGTTCCTAAAGTACATAAAGAGAATATATATGATTTGACACCTGAAATTGCAAGCAAGGTATTTGAAGTTATTCCACAAATTGCTAATTCAATAAAAAGTCAATTAAATCCAATTGGTCTCAACCTATTAAATAATAATGGAGAAAAAGCCGGTCAATCTGTTTTTCATTATCATATGCACATTATCCCGAGATATGGAAAAGGTGACGGTTTTGGTGCTGTTTGGAAAACACATAGTGATGAGTATAGTGCTGAGCAACTTCAAGAAATTGCTACTAGCATTAAAAACGGAATATGATCATCATACAAAACCAAAATTGTGCTTTGCCAGTTTTGGTTTTTTTAGCTCTTTTTTAACTTAGTGAATTCCTACCCTAATCGTTACTCACCTCGCAAACGACCATTGTCCTGATATCCTATTTGAAAAGCTATTCGCGATTACCTTACCATTAACCCCTCCCTTTATCTGATAACGCTTACCAAATAATCATTCACAAAGATGAAAATATTCAGTCTATATTTCCACGCCTTTTCATGTTAGGATATGAGTATTATTTAACGAACTTTACCAAGGAGGCAATACATTTGAGAGCTTTTAATTTTAATGCAGGTCCTGCGGCTATACCGTTACCAGTGCTAGAAAAAGCACAAAAGGAACTAGTGAATTTTCAAAATACGGGCATGTCTGTTATGGAACTAAGTCACCGCAGCAAAGATTACGAAGAAGTACACAACCGTGCTAATGCCCTACTAAGAGAACTTCTAGGCATACCGGATACGTATGAAGTATTATTTTTACAAGGTGGCGCAAGTTTACAATTTTCAATGATTCCGATGAATTTCCTTCAAGATAACAAAACAGCCCATTATATTCTGTCAGGTTCTTGGTCTGAAAAAGCGATTAAAGAGGCTGAATCTTTTGGAGAGACTAGAATATTAGCTTCAAGTAAAGATTCTAACTATACTAATATCCCTCAAAATTATTCTTTAGAGGACATTGAAAATGACGCATACTTACATATTACGTCCAACAACACAATATACGGTACACAATGGGCAGAATATCCAACAAGTCCAATTCCTTTAATCGCTGATATGTCTAGTGATATCCTTTGTAAAGAAATTGATATTGAGAAATTTTCTCTTATTTATGCTGGTGCTCAGAAAAACCTTGGACCATCTGGTGTGACGGTTGTGATCGCTAAAAAAGCTTTCCTAGAGACGGCTCGTACAAATGTCCCAACTATTCTTAAGTACTCAACACACGCAAAAAATAATTCTTTATACAATACCCCACCTACATTCGCTATTTACATGCTTTCTCTTGTGCTGGAGTGGGTTAAGGAACAGGGTGGCGTAAAAAGCATCCAAAAAACAAATGAAGAAAAGGCTGGCTTCATCTATTCTGCCATTGACAATAGTGATGGATTCTATAAAGCCCATGCTACTGAAGATAGCCGTTCATTAATGAACATAACTTTCACTTTACCAAATGAGGAATTGACAAAGAAATTCCTTCAAGAAGCAAAAGAACGCCAATTCATTGGTCTAGCTGGGCATCGTTCAATTGGTGGCTGTCGAGCTTCTACCTATAATGCAGTTCCAAAAGAGGCTTGCTCTGCATTAGCAGCATTTATGAACGACTTTAAAAACCAACATAAATAATCATCATTCGATTTTGGACAACCCATTTCCTCTCCTTGGAAATGGGTTTTTTTATAACTTTGTAACGGATGAAAATAGAATAATACATATTGAATTCCAGGGGAATTTCAAATTATCAATTGACTGAAAAATCTGTACGTATTTTATTCAAGCTGTTATAATAAACACTAACTTCTCTCGCAATAGGAAATTAGTTCATTATTGGGGAGAAAAAACGCTACTAGTTTAGAAGAGGAGAGCTGAGAAATGAATACAAAAGTTTTAGTTTCACTATCATTATTTGCCGCAATTGGGGCTGTGCTTCATATGGTCATGCCGCCATTTTATCTAGGTATGAAACCAGATATGATGTTGGTCATGATGTTTATCGGAATTATTTTATTCCCTAGCTTAAAAAATGTAACATTACTTAGTATTGTTACCGGAATTTTATCAGCCTTAACAACATCGTTTCCAGGTGGGCAAATTCCTAATATCATTGACAAGTTGATAACTGCATTCGTCTTTTATGGTCTATTCTTACTGGTAAAGAAAATTGCACAAAATGTTGTCATTGCAACCATACTAACAGTTATTGGAACAATCGTCTCCGGGACTATTTTCTTATCAACTGCATTAATGATTGTTGGTTTACCAGGTGGTGCTTCCTTTACAGCATTGTTCGTAACAGTTGTTCTACCAGGCACAATTTTTAATGGTGCTGCCATGATCCTCATTCTTCCGATTGTCATTGCAATTTTCAAACGATCAAGACTGGTGACCATCATTTAGCATTATCAATGTACTTACCCGATCTAAATTAGATCGGGTTTTATATTGCCTAATACAGACCTTTAATTGGCTACCCTTTAAAGTACAATAAAATGAGCCCAATACACAATGACCCAGCACCAACTGAAGCTAGTACCAAAACCTTTTGCTTTACTAGCTTTTTAGGTGGATAAGATGTTGACTGCTGTAATAGTCTAAAATAATGAAACGCTCCTATAAAAAGTAATAAACTTATCACAAAAAATAAAAAGATAACTCCTGACATACTCATCCCCCTTACCATTTACTAACAGACATTTCCTTTTTTAAAAAAAGATTATCGTCTTTTTTCCAATTGTAGCAAGAAAAAATTCACTACCTACATGTCCATAAGTTTTGCTTACCGATCCTTAAAAAACAAACCTTTAAGCCTATATAAATAGTTATGCGAACATGTATTTATCTATGTATAATGTTTAATGAAAGCTACTTTGGGTAACTTGAGAAGAAGGAATATTTTCGTTGAATGTAGAAAATTAACCATATACCTTACAATAATTGGAGTGATGAATATGTCAAAAAACAAAGCAATGTTCTGTGGGTTACTAATTGGTGGCCTAGTCGGTGGTATTACAACTTTATTAGTTGCTCCTAGCTCCGGAAGAGATCTACGCGGGCAATTGCAATTGAACCGTGAGCAACTTGAAGAGACTTTACATAAGCTAAAATCCGAAAGTATGTCCTTAAAGAATCAATTGGTATTAACAGCTAAAGAAGGAAAAGAGATTGTAAAAGATGTATCTACCGATCTAAAAAGATCAATTAGTCAATTCCAACAAGATATCGAACCACATAAGAATCATCTACAAAAGGAAATTGAGGAAGTAGAAAGGAAAATTAAGCAACTTGAACAAACACTACAATGAAACATAATGTTTGGCTACTTTCGAAAATTTCGTTATTTATCGCAACTAGCCTATTATGAATTTTAAACTTGTGGTCTTGCTCGTTTTACTACATTATCATTCTATTTGAAAATAGCTTCAATACAACATTAAAAAACCAAAAGTCAATTTTTATTAGTCTTAGAGAAACAAGCTTTTAGAAAAGAGCCTAATGTGTTTGTTTTTAAGTAAAAGTGCGAAGGCAACGTTGCCTTCGCACTTTTTTCACATTAAAAACTGTTGATATATAAGGAATTTTAGAAATATTTAAAAATTTCGTGAATTTATATCTTTATTAATCTTTATTTTATTGGCATAATAGATAATAATACATTCTGGGAAGAGCAGGGGTGACCGGTGATGAAACATAATGAAAAGGATTATACAATTAAAGAGGCCTTATTATTTAGTCAACGAGTTGCGCAGCTGAGTAAAGCATTGTGGAAAACAATTGAGAAGGATTGGCAACAATGGATTAAGCCGTATGATTTAAACATCAACGAGCATCATATTCTATGGATTGCTGATCATTTAAATGGAGCTTCCATTTCTGAGATTGCTAAATTCGGAGTCATGCATGTTTCAACTGCGTTTAACTTTTCAAAAAAGCTTGAGGAAAGAGGATATTTAGAGTTTTCTAAAAAGGCAAATGATAAGCGTAATACTTATATTAAGCTTACTGAGCAGGGTGAGGATATTTTAGCACAGCTTTTGGAAGATTTTAATCCAGACAAAAATTCAGTCTTTAAAGGCGCTCTACCACTTCAAAATTTATATGGTAAATTCCCTGAAATGATTGAGATGATGTGTATCATCCGAAACATTTATGGCGATGATTTCATGGAAATTTTTGAGAGGTCCTTTAATAGCATTGAAGATTCACTTTATGAGGATAACGGAACTCTGACAAAAAAGTCTCCAAATTCTGAACTATTACCCTCAAGCTGAAGACTTATGAAATGATTATTTTATTAATACCATAAAGTCTTCCATCAGAGGGCGATACAATCCTTGTTTTAACAAAGCCTGAACTGTTTCAACAATTTCTAGCTTTGCATTTAACTGACCTGCAAACTGCGTAAGGAGATTTGTGTAAATCACTAATCCTTGCGCTATTTGCTCTTCATGAAGATCACTTAGCTCGTTACATAATGTATATATCTCTTCAACCTCCCCTTTCGTTAATCCCTTCTCTATCACTAAACGATAAAAAGGTAAACGATCAGGCTCGATCATTTGCAATAATAACGTTTGATAATACTCTAATGTATCCAAACGTTTTTCTAAAGAGTCCATCCTGTCCCTTCTTTCTACGCACACATTATTGACCTTTATTGTATAGTATTTCCTTTAGTAAGAAAAGCTTAGTGAGTCAAATGTTTTATACTAGAATGAGAGAATTCAAGGTTCGATCATTACCTTTTTCGATTCTTTTTAAATTAAACGCTTACAATTAATATTTCATATTGCAATTTTTAACACACCGTCGTAAAGTATGGTAGTAATTAAGTTTTGACACTAGTTTGGACGGTGATAAAAATGAACTGTTGGAAAACCATAAACCTAACTAAAGACGTAGGTCAACATAGAATCCTTTTTTTATCGATGATTACTATGGTTTTTGTCTTTATTTTATCCTATTTATTTATTAATTTACTTTTTCCGAATGTTCATCTTAAAGACGGACATTTTTTAATGTTTGTCCTGTTATTAATTAGCATAAATCCAATTCATAAGTTATTACATGCTCTCCCTATTCTACTAAGTGGCTGCCGGGTTTCACTAAAATTAAAACAATTTTTCTGGCTTCCTACTTTTCAAATAAAAGCATGCCGAAGTATTTCTAGGGTAAATATGATTGTATCGCTTCTGGTACCATTCGTGATCATCACTTCTATTATAATATTTGGAAGTATCCAATACCCTGCTTATATGCATTATTTCTGCATTGCCATGGCCTTAAACATCGGACTATGTGTACGCGACTTTATTTTCCTTAAACATTTACTAACAGCTCCAAAGATGTCTTATATCGAAGAATATGAAGATGGTTATGAGGTACTTATTCAAAAAGAGTCATTCTGACTGAAATGATGAGTTTTCTTAGCTTGTCATTTTCTCACATTGATTACAAATTGTGAGATGTCAATGCTATCTTTTTCATAAATAGTTTGGTAATCTTATATGTATAATGAGGAAAGGGGGATCTCGAATGATAATTTTCTTCATTTTGTTTGCAGTCTTTATCTTGTTTTATATAAACAAGCTTACAAATGCTCTATGCTTAGTACGTGAGATTCCTGAAGACCGTCAAACAAAGGTTTTTAGAACGATAAATGTTCTTATCACAATCTTACTAATTTCTTCATACATAGAAATCTCATTTACGTAAATGAATAAGAACAACTATTTTTTAGTTGCCAGCAGCTAGGGCTTTCCCTACCTGCTATTTTTTTGACTAGATAGAAAAAGCGCCTAGCTCATTATAGGTCTAGCACTCAAAAAATAAATAAACACCCTTTATGAGTATCCCTAACCTTTCGAGGTAAATCTAGGCGCTTTCAATTCCTAAACTATAACCATGCTGCACCAACAATAATTAACAAGATGAACAATACAACGATTAATGCAAATCCACCTGAGTATGCTCCGCCCATTAGTACACCTCCTTTACATTTGATACGATATTCTATGCTCTTTTGCCTATTTTCGAGTAGGCTCTTGCTTATTTTTTGTTTCTACAATGTCAATAAGACTTGTTAACTTAGCAAAGATAAGCTGCTCCAATAATAATTAACAAAATAAACAATACGACAAGTAACGCAAAGTTGTTAGAAAATCCTTCACTCATAATCTATTACCTCCTTATCTTTTCAAAGTATCCTATGGTCATTTGTACGTTTGTGATTGGACGTTAGCCTAGTTTTTATCTTGAAATCACTTCTATTTCTCCAGGATTTTTTGAATTTCTAACATTATGATATAGTATTGGATATGAAAAATTTTCTAAATATCATAATTAGGAGTTGTATGACAAGATGAAGAAAGTAGTCCTTGTACTAGTTACTGCAGCAAGTCTTTTTATTTTAAATGCTTGCAACAACGCTAATTCCGAGGATGTTGTCGAAACGAAAGCTGGCAACATTACTAAAGATGAATTTTACGAAGCCTTGAAGGACCGTTTCGGTGAAGACGTTCTTACAGAACTAGTTCATGAAAAAATTCTAAATGAGAAGTATGAAGTGTCCGATAAGGAAGTGCAAGCTGAGTTTGATAAATATAAAACTCAAATGGGTGACCAATTCACGAGCATGGTTGAAATGCAAGGTGAGGACGTTGTTAAGCAAATTCTTAAGGTAGACTTATTAAGGAAAAAAGCTGCTGAAAAAGAAGTGACCGTAACTAATGATGAATTAAAAGAATATTATGAGTCATTAGAAGATAAAATCCGTGTTAGTCATATTTTGGTTGCAGACGAAACCACTGCAAAAACAGTAAAGGATAAACTAGATGCTGGAGAAAAGTTCGATGATCTAGCAAAGGAATATTCGACAGATGGTTCTGCTCAAAGTGGAGGAGATTTAGGTTGGTTTGGTGAGGGGGCAATGGTTCAGGAATTTCAAGATGCTGCCTTCAAACTAAAAGAAGGTGAAGTTAGTGATCCTGTTAAAACTGATTTTGGATACCACATTATTAAAGTGACAAATACGGTCAAACCTTTTGATGAGATGAAGGAATCCTTAAAAGATGAAATCCGCAATCAAAAACTCCAGCAGCCTGACACAATTCAAAATGCTTTGGACAAGGCCATTAAAGAGGCAAATGTTGAGGTGAAGGACAACGACTTAAAAGACCTGTTTAACGAGTCTGGGACCGACGAAAAAGAACAAAAGACAGAAGATAAATAAAAGTTACAAAAGCACCTTGATCAGCCTCAACAAGGACACACGCTCAGGATACAGCTGTACAAGAATGTTATTATTTCCTATAACACCAAGAAAGCCAACTCTTTTAGATAACGAGTTGGCTTTCTTATTTTACATAAGATCTATTTCTGTATATTGATAAGGAATTTCCCTAGGTTAGATTCAATTAACTTGCTGATTGATCATTTTGAATTTCTTGTTGTTCCATTTTTTCTCGTTTCATTTGTCTCTCCTGCTCAATACGATCAATAAATACTTGTCCTTCCTTCTCAATAAACTCTTCATCAACAATTTTGTCTTCTCGAGATGTTTTGAAGGCCATATATCCACTTACAAGAATTCCGATAACACATATATAGATCCACCATGGTAATAAAAGCATTTAATTTTCCCCCTTTTATAACTTGTACATAAGTCTATTTACAGTAACTTATGTGGAGGGACTCGATTATATTCCAGACTTTTAATATACGTGTACCAATGTATAGCTTTTATATGTGATCGCTTAACGGTTTAACGCTTTTTCTTGCATTGACTCATTCATGGAATGTTGGTTTATAAAAAGAGCGATTATCAAGAGCAAATACACGCTCTGTAAAGTCTCCTGGTTTTACACGATCCAACGCACGATCAAGCATATTCATTTTCGCATCAAGATTATCAATATAATGGAGAATTTCTGCCTCTTTTATCATTGGTGGCTTTGGACTTCCCCATTCTGCTTTACCATGATGACTAAGTACTAAATGCTGAAGTACGACGACTTCTTCGCCTTCAATTTGCAAGTGTTCTGCAGCCTTCGCTATTTCGTTTACCATAATAGATATATGACCGATCAGATTCCCTTCAACGGTGTAAGTTGTACTAATTGGGCCTGACAACTCAATTACCTTTCCTAAATCATGAAGAATCACACCAGAGTAAAGCAAGTCTGTATCTAGAGTTGGATATAAATTCGCAATAGATTTTGCTAGATCAAGCATTGATACCACATGGTAAGCAAGTCCTGAGACAAATTCATGATGATTTTTGGTGGCTGCCGGATACTCAATAAAAGCAGCCCCATGTTTTTTCAACAAATATCTAGTCAAGCGTTGAATATTTGGATTTTTCATATCAAATATATATTGAGTGATCTTTTCATTCATGACATCTTTAGCAATTGGTGCTGTTTCAAGAAAATCAGCTATATCAACCATTTCTTCATCATGTTTAGGACGTATATTCCTAATTTTCAACTGATTCCGCCCACGATAATGATGGATATCTCCAAAGACCTTCACTATATTTTGTGGTGCATAGGTTCCTTCATCATCCTGTGAAGCATCCCACAACTTTGCTTCAATTTCTCCTGAAGTATCCTGTAATATTAATGTTAAAAATGCCTTTCCGTTACTTGCAATTCCTTTAGTAGAAGATTTAATTAGTAAATGGACATCTACTTGTTCTCCAACATCATAATGAAGTATTCCTTTAGCCATTAACGTAGCTCCTCTCAATTATAAAGGTTCTATCTTTAAAATTATCATGTTAAAAAATGTGTTGCTATTGAAGAAGTTGATGAGATATTAAACGTCTTATCCAGCCGAATCCTCCCCCAAAAATAAATCTCTTTAGAGAAATTTAAGTAGCAACACTTTTTTGAAAATAGCGTTTCAACGTTTAGCTAAATACGCCAAGCTTCCTTTTGTAAAGTTAAGTATAGCATAATTCTAAGTACTTCTGTTTAAGAGGTTGTCCGAATAGTTCCAGAAAAAAAGACATAGATCCAAACTCTGTAATCGTCTCGTTTTCTCCCTTGTATTGTAAAATCCCTCATATAAATTATTCATTCTATCTAACATACAACTCAGACAAATTAACTAGATTTTCAACTTGGAATTTCCTTGCAATATGCTCATGGCAAGTAAAGTAAATAACTTGATTTTCTTGCTTTAACTCCTGTAATACCTGCAACATATTTGCAGTTCGTTGATGATCAAAGTGGACAAAGCTATCATCAATAATTATCGGTAAATTCACTTGTTCATTGATCGTTTTAACAAGCGCTAAACGAATCGATAAATAAAGCTGCTCTGCTGTTGCTTGACTTAACTCTTCTGCAAAGAAATTGATCCCATCTTCTCGTTCCACAATAAACGATTGCTTGTCATCCGGTAGAAATACCCGTTTATATTTATTTGATGTCAGCTTATTAAAATATTTTTCTATATGTGCTAACAAAGCTGGCAGTCTATCTTTACGATACCGTTCAACCGTTTGATTTAATAAATCCTTTGCAAGAGCTTTTACAACCCATTGCTCAGCAAATTCCTTAACAACCGTTTTTTCAGCTTCAAAACCGTGGAGAAGTTTTGAATAAGTTCCGTTTTGTTCAATATCCTGAATCTTTACAACTACGCTAGAGAGCTCATGTTGTAACTCCTGTTCACAGATTTCAACTTGCTTTACTTTTCTCTCAAGCTCAATTAATTGCTCCTCTATATCCTCGTATTCTCCAAAATGCAAATCGTCTAGATTAGAGCTATTTCCTGTTGCCAATTGTTTTTCAACCCACATTTTTTGTTTCAATAGTTCCTGCCTTTGTTGGTGGAGATTCGCATACTTTCTGAAATCCTCTTCATTTTCTACACCAACTTGATTCAATAGTTGTTTTTTCTTATTTTGCAAATAATGTATGTTATCGGTTAATTCGTTTATTGTTTCTTCTGTTTCCTTTTTTCTTTGTTTTACCTTCCGTAACCTATCATGTTTCTCAACTTCTAAGCTATATCGTTTATTTATTTCATATACCGCTTCCTCTATTGAATCTAGTTTAAGCGTACAGGCAACCATTGCTTGGTTTACTACTTTTTCATACTGATATTGTTCTTGTTCGATAACCTGAAGCTCATTTAATTCCTGTTGTCTTTTTAAGATAAGTTGTTGAATATGCTGAATTAATTCATATGCTTCTAATAATGCTTCTGGTGATGATTGCTGTTCTACCTGTAGAAGTTTAGCCAGACGAACTGTCTCTTCTTTACTTCGGAATTGATCATCTTCCCATTCTTCATAAAGCTTAAGAATCCTATCATATGTCCGTTCATGTTGCTTATTTAGAAGTTGTTCATGGTGTAGTGCTTGCTTCGTTTTATTGTCCTTTTCAAGTTGGAGCATGAGCTCAGGCAATGATCGGTAATCTGATCCATTTGCCTCCAATGATGCTATATCTTTCTCAAGCGTCTCGATTTTACTCGATAAATGAACGATAAGGGGGTCTTCTACCGTTAGCACACGTTTGATCTGTAGAAGAGCGAGAACGAAGCCGATGAATAACAAAAACACAAACAGCCAATTTTGTTCAACAAAAAACCAACCTGATCCGCTTAGAAGAAAAAGTGCGATCCCTCCAAATAAAAGGCTCCGTTGTTTTTTCTCTTGTTTATGTTCTTTTCTTCTACTTTGAATTTCTGTTACATTCTTCTGATACTCAGCTTTTTGAAGAGTTGGATTTAACGCTTCTCTATTCGCGATTTCATCTTCTAATGAGTTCCTTACATGATCTGACAATTGATCACTATTCAAAACAGAAATTTTCAATTCCGTTTCTTCTACTAAATTTTTGATTTGATCGAATTGATCATCTAACATTTTCTTGCGTTGTTTTAAATGTTGATCTTCTGATAAGACTTTCTTTATTGATTCTTTCATTGGAATAGTTGCAGGAATTATGCTAATTTCCTCATCAGTTAAGTGAGGAAGTAATCGTTGTTTAAAGATTGCTACTTCCTGGTATAGCTGTTCGACCCTCTGTTCCTTTTGATTGCGGCGATTCTGTTTCTCCTTATATAAAGGCAGCTGCTCTCTAAGAGTTTGGATAGAAGGAAAGAGCTGAAGGACATCTTGATTAACTACTAATTCCTCTTCTTCTAACTGGTCTTGGTGATGCTTACTATTCAGTGAATGAAGTTGTGCCTCATGTGGTTGAAGAGTAACAATTAATTGGTCCAGTTGTTTTAAACCGTCCTCAGGAAAGCTTGATGTATCTGGAAGAAGCTTCAATTGCTCTAAACACCAATTCTGTTCACGTACGAGTGGTAATACCGATTGAATCTTTTCAAGTTCTCTTTGTTTTGCATAATATTCCTTTTTTGAAAATGTGAATGAGGAAAGCTGTTTTTCAAGGTCCGTACGCATGTTTAGTAGTAATTGATACTCGTTGTTTTTCCGTTTAGCATCAACTAGTTTCCCATTGCTCTCCTTTAATTTAAAAAGTGCCTCATTTATAATTGGTCTTTTCCCACTAGGCTTAAAGAGTGATTCCTGCTGTTTTATAAGTGTATTTTCAATTGTAAAAAGAGCATCAGCACCATAAATACTAGATAGAAATAAAAATTTTCCAATTTGATCAGAGTTCATTTTTTGAATTTGTTGAAGACCATGGATATCAAATGAGAAAATTGAGCGATATGTATCCCGATCAATTCCACTAAGGATGGTTTGTAAATATTCCACTCCTTGAACAGTATCATCTACTTCAATTACTACCTCACCCCCTACCTTTCCTGGGAGCCTCTCCACCTTTATTATCTTATTATCCTCTGTGCGAAGAATAAGATAACCTCCATAACCTGTTCCTTTTTTAGGTTGATAGCGATTTTCCGTTTGTTGCTTTGAGGGAAAGCCAAATATAATGCTATGAATAAAGGACATAATCGTTGATTTACCTGCTTCATTTTCACCATATATAACCTGTAGCTTTGAATCAGTTAATTCGATTGCCTGCTGTTCAAACTTTCCGTATCCATAAATCATCAGTTTTTCTATCTTCATCTCTACTTCACCTCACTTTGCAGCTGCAATAGCTCATTATGTAAAAGTTTCTCCGCCTCCTTTAAAAGCTGTTCCTGTTCTTCTAAAGTAAATCCTTCTAGGTATTTCCGGTAAACTGGGTGCTGAGCAAGAGGTTCTACAACTTCATCGAATGACTGATACTCATCAACTGTTGTTTGCAAATCATTGAAAAATGATAAAAGCTTTGGATTATTTTTATTCTCAATTGGCAAATATGATTTGTTGACTAGTTTCACGACCCTAACAAAGTGTTCAGTTTCCGTTTTATCTTCATTTAGCGCATCCATTATATCTTGTATCGTCTGCTGCGATTGTAAGAGACTTGCAAGCACACCTTCTCCAGTGAAAACAAAGGTTAGGCAAGTAGCTTGGTGATTGATTTGTGCCAGTGTCTGAGTACACTTCTGTAGCAAATCCGAAACGTTACTAAGTCCATCAATTGAAACCTCAGCCTCTTTCCAGATCACTTCTTCTGTACCTATAAACGTAGCACTACTAGTAATTGACTCTTGCATCACAACATAATAAAATCCCTTTTCACCAGACTCTTTACGATGTCGTCCTTGAATATTTCCTGGATAAGCTATGATCGGATCCTTATCATGAAGAAGCTGCCGTTTATGGATATGACCTAAAGCCCAATAATCAAAATCCTTATTTAGCAACTCATTTACTTTAAATGGACAATAAACATCATGCTCTTTATTCCCCTCAATAGAACCATGAAGCATTCCAATATGATGGACAGTAGAATTATCCTGCTTTCTATAATTAGCCGTCATATTTTCGACTACGGACCGCGTTGGGTAACTATAGCCATAAATATAAGCAGCTGGTTTCTTGTTTTTATGGTAAATTTTCATCTCTACCTGATTACTAGAAAACACATGAACATTATCTGGCCATTGTAAGTCTAGCCATTTACCACCCATATGATCATGATTTCCATGAATAACAAACACATCAATACTAGCCTGCTGTAATCGTTCAAATTCCTTTTTTAATCGGAGCTGTGCTTTAAGACTTCTTTCCTCACCATCATATAAATCTCCGGAAAGCAATACAAAATCTACCTGCTCCTTGATTGCAAAGGAAATCAGCCTAGAAAACGCTAAAAATGTACTTTCTCTCAATCTTTCAAATAACCATGAAGGCAAGTACTTTAAACCGACAAACGGACTATCTAAATGTAGATCTGCTGCATGGATAAAGCGAATTGTATTTTTCATTATGTTCACCCTTTATTTTAGCCATTTACATTAAACTATCTTTCATTATTTTACCATCATCGACATGCGAATGCACGTTCTCAAACAGTAGATGATTAAGAAAGCCCGTTTCTAAAGTCGGTTGCTCTCAAATCGGTAAAGATGACAAACTAATTAATCGAAGAAAACTCGGGTAACTCGCTAAATATATAGGAGATCTCACAAAGTAAGTACCTTTTATCGTTATTAAAAAAATCCGCGCAAAAAGACTCCGAACATATCGGAGTCTTTTCACACTATTTAGTAAACATTGTAACGCTCAGTCCTACAAATCTGTAAGGTGTATACCAACTTATTTATCTTTTGACATCATCAAAGCCTTTTTTAAGTCCTTGAAGGATGAAGACTTCCCATAGATGAGAACGCCACCTTTATAAACTCGGGCCCCAAACACAGCCAAAATAATGATCGAAGCTAACAGGATTGCAATCGATAAACCAATTTCCCATGCCGGAATATTCAACATTCCAACCCTTAGGAACATAATCATTGGTGTAAAGAAAGGAATATACGAGCTTATCGTTATAAATGGTGTGTCGGGATTAGTTAATCCAAACATCGCGATCATAAATGCTCCAACAATGATGAAGATCATTGGTGAGATTAATTGCTGGACATCCTCAATTCTACTGACGAGCGAACCAAGAAAAGCAGCTAGTGTTGCAAACAAGAAGTATCCTAAAATAAAGTAAATTCCTGCATAAATAAACGTTGAAGTAGGAATATCACTAAACCCGATAGCTCCTCCTGTCATCGCACTTATTTCATCAATTTTAGACTTAATAGAGACAAATCCAAACCCAAGTATCACTAGCATTTGCGTGATACTTAATAATCCGATTCCGATTAACTTTGCAAACATTTGTTTCACTGGAGAAACACTTGAAATTAAAATTTCCATAACCCTTGAAGCCTTTTCTGTCGCTACTTCTGTAGCAATCATGCTAGCATAAAAGATCACAGAAAAGTAAATGACAAATAACAAGACATAGACAAGCCCTCTTGCCTGATTTAGTTCTTCCTCTGTTTTCGCATTATCCTCAAGTGCTACTTTATTTATTTCAACAGGAGTAAACAATTGATTTAACTCATCTGATTCTAAACCTAACATTTCTCTGCCAATCTCTTGTTTTGTTGCTTGTAGTACTTGCTGAATTTGTGTAAAGGTTTGACTATCTGTCATTGACAGCGTTTTTACCGTTGCTGTTGGCAATTGATTTTGATCAACTGCTAAGACAATTAATCCATCTATTTCTTCTCCAACTACTTGTTTATCTACCTCAGTTTCTGATTTGGTTGATTTTTCGATTGTAATTGGAACTTCACTAATTTCAAGATTTTTTTCAAACAGCGTATAGAGTTCATTCGTTTCATCTAGTACTGCAAATGTTTTCGCTTCCTCATCTTTATTAAAGGTTTCCATGATTGTTGCTATATTTGAGAGACCAAATAGAATTAAAACAGTTAACAATGTGGTAATAATAAATGATTTCGTTTTAATTTTATTTAGATACGTATGTGCAACCATAATCCAGAATTTACTCATAGGATGCACCAACCTTTTCTATAAAAATATCATTTAATGATGGCTCTTCTAATGCGAATTTACGGACAAAACCTTTACCTTGCAACTCTTGAAAAATAACCTTGGCAACATCCTCATTCTTAATTTGTAACTCTACACCCTCAGATGTTTTCTTGAACTTCGTTACTCCTTGTATTCCTTCTAAAAAGCCCATATCAAAATCACCTTGAACAAATACATTCTTCTTGCCAAATGACTGCTTAATCTCTCTAAGTGATCCATGTAAAACAGGCTTTCCTTGATGCATTATACATAAATTCTGGCAAAGCTCCTCAACATGCTCCATTCGATGACTTGCAAATACAATAGATGTACCCGATTCTTTTAGATCAACAACAGCCTGTTTTAATAATTCAACATTCAGTGGGTCTAATCCACTAAAAGGCTCATCCAAAATGAGTAATTTTGGTTTATGAAGCACAGCTGTGATAAATTGAATTTTTTGCTGGTTTCCTTTAGAGAGTTCCTCCACTTTTTTGTTTGCATACTCCGGGACTTTGAACCGCTCAAGCCAATAATCCATTTCTTTTAAAACTTCTTGTTTCGACATTCCTTTTAATCTACCTAAATAAATTAATTGATCCCGCACCTTAAGCTTGGGATACAGACCTCTTTCCTCAGGTAAATAACCGATTTGATCACTATCATCATATGAAATTTTCTTCCCATTCCATTTAATTGAGCCATCGGTTGGATTTAACAAACCTAAGATCATTCTAAAGGTTGTTGTTTTCCCTGCACCATTCGCTCCTAGAAATCCAAAAATCTCTTGGTCTGGAATTGTTATTGTTAACTGGTCAACAGCTGCATGTGTTCCAAAACGCTTTGTTACATTATTAATGTCAAGACTCATACTCCCACTCCCTTCCAGTTTAGTAATACGGATAACGCAAGAGAAGGTTTCATCTTTATGCAGGAATACCAAAACGAAATACGAATCCTATATGAATAGGAATACACTATTAAGGAGGAATCAAGAATTGACCATCTATTATTTAACCGTATTTGAGACTGATGGGGAAAAATTACTAGATGAAGGGTTTCAAGCACATTCTGAACTAGAGGCAAAAGAAATTAGTCAACAGAAGCTACTTGATAAAAATTACTCTGATAAAATCTATCGTTGTACGTCAGCTTCTGGAAAGCTGATTTTAGTTAATTATTAGATAACTTAGTTATGGACAACTTCTTTGACTTATTAAAGTCTGAATTTCTTTATCTAGAAGAGTTTGAAAGCATTTTATAATAGAATTAGAAAAATATATCAAGTGTTACAATCACAAGCGTATAAGGATAAACTAAAAGGATTGGGCCCTGTTGAGTACAGGATCCAATCCTTGATAGTTGCTTCTTTCCCTATAGCATCCGCTACCTGAAAAAGTAAGCTAACTCCCTAAATTTAATAGCCATACCTTAAGTTTTGCTTTTGGATAATAAACCTTGCCATTTATAACAATATGAGGAATACCCGGATGTTCTTGAATTAGTGATTTTGCATCTTCTTTAGAAATACCTATAAAATGATGTACTGCGTTTTCTTTTATAAGTTCATGTTCATCATCATCATCTAATGAATCGATTAGATTTTTTGCATATGGATTTTTAAAGTTCTTAAGTCCGTCACCAATACAGTAGCCTGCAGCGGCAATTCCTAAGCCAATCCAAATTAGATCCCACTCCATTTAAATGTCCTCCTAGATATGTAATATCCCTTAATTATACATAACTCTAGACATTAAGCTTATTAAATTTCAATGGCCTCTAAACTGTGGCAACCGCTTTTCTAAGAAAGCATGAACTCCTTCGTGATGATCTTTAGTGCTTCTCATCTCAAGCTGTTTTGTTGTTTCCGCATTTAGTGTATCTATTAATAAAGAAGTCTCTTGCTTACTATAAATTAATTTAGAGGCAATCATAGCTAAAAGTGGTCTTGCTTCCATCCTTTTTTTCATTACATCGATTTGCTCTGCAGTATCCTCTTTATATAGTTCATCGATGAGCCCTAATTTTAGTGCTTCAGTTGCATTCATCGATTTCCCTTCCCAAATAACTTGTTTTGCCATATGTTCACCCAGTCTCTTCTTTAAGAAGAAATGACCGCCACCATCTGGCACAAGTCCTATATTGATAAAATTCATCGCTACCCTTGCTTCTGTTTGTGCGATCACCATGTCAGATGCTAATGCAAAACTCAGTCCTAACCCTGCTGCAGGACCATTAAGAAGACTAATCGTTACTGCAGGCATCGTATATAAAGTAACAATCATATTTTTAATATTCTCCATTACAGAATGAAAGCCAGTTTCATCTTTATTTGATACCATAGTTTTTAGGTCACCACCGGCTGAAAACGCTCGCCCCTTACCCGTAATGAACAATAACTTTACGTCTGATTCTGCGATTTCCTTTAAACTATGTGCTAATTCCGCTAACATCGGCACATTCATTGCATTTAATGATTCTACTCTGTTCAAATATAAAGTAGCAGTGTTTCCCTCTTTAACTAATTCGACTGTTTGATAACTCATCCTCTTCACCCCTTATTCATGTTTAAAGCTGTTTTTGCAAAGGTTGTTTTTTTCCACAAAGTACAAATATACACTTTCTAGTATATCTTCTTGCTCTTTTCGTTAAATCTCACTGTTATTCCTCTAGAGATAACCTTAATTTACTCATAAAAATCCAAAAGCTGATTTTTATAGGCACTAGAGCAACAAACTTTTAGAGAAAAGCCTTGTTTAAAGACCATTTCGGAAGGACGGTTACAGAATCCTCTATTTTTCTAAAAATTGTCGCTTACTTCTTGTATAGTGGTCAACACGTCAAAAAAGACCAGTATCTCTACTAGTCTTGGTAACAATCGCATATTCGTTTAACTAACTCATTTATTCATTTATAAATAACTCTTCTAACATGTTAATTTTCTCATCCGTGTAATGCTTAAAGCCATCATTATATGATTTAGGATCTTTCGGATTAGCAAAGTGAGTAATTTTCCTTGTCTCAGGATGAACAAATTTACTTGCTGCACCACAACCAATTCCAATAATCGTTTGTTGCTCTTCCATGATCATAATATTATATAGACTGTCCTGTCCTTTAAGGGAGTAGCCGACATTTTCTAGATTTCCTAGAATGTTTTTTTGGCGATATAAGTAATAAGGAGCATAGCCGTGATCTGCTGTCCATGAAATAGCATGATCCATCATCGTCGTGATTTCTTCCCGATTTGCAACCTTGTATTTATGTTTATTCAGGGTCATCTCAGAGGCACGTTTAAAAGAAAGAGTATGAACTGTTAATGATTCTGGCATTAACTTAGCTGATTCTTCGAGAGAGTAATCAAATTCCTCAATACCTTCACCTGGTAAACCGATAATTAAATCCATATTAATATTATTCATACCCATACTTCTAGCGAGATGGAACTTATCAATTGTTTCCTCTACTGTGTGATGACGACCAATTGCCTTTAACGTCTCTTGTGTGTAAGATTGTGGGTTAATGCTTATCCGATCAATTTTCCATTTATTTAAAACTTCTAGTTTTTCCTTGGTAATCGTATCAGGACGTCCAGCCTCAACTGTTATTTCCCTGATGCTTTTAACATTTGGAAAGGACTCAACCATTTCTTCATAAAGCATATCCATCTCTTCAGCAGAAATGCTAGTTGGTGTTCCTCCACCATAATAAACTGTGGTAATCTTGATTCCCTTTTCCTTTAACCAACGACCAATTTCCCTCATTTCAAAATGCAATCCACCGAGAAATGAATCGACAGCTCCATTGCGGTTGTTTATTGCATACGCAGGGAATGTACAGTAGGCACATTTTGTCGGACAAAACGGAATGCCAATATAGATGCTGACTTCATTTGCAAGAGAATCCAAGTCTGGAATCACTTGTAATTGTCTTTCCACAATTTGTTGCATAAGCTGAATCTTTTCTTCAGAGAGTAAGTATTCTTCTCTAAACATTCGATGAATATCTTGCTCTGACATTCCTTCTTGTCGCTTTTTATGATATAACTTTGTAGGTCGTATCCCTGTGAGAATTCCCCACTTTTGAACCATTCCTGTATAATCTTGAAGAATCGTCAAATACACAAAGGATAGTGTATTTTTAATAAATCTTAGGCGATCCTTTCCTTCAATATGTGAAGCGATAGTTTGTTTTTTGCTTGCAACGTATTCCTTCCCATCTTGCGTATACAAAGTACCTTTAAAGAAAATACTCTCATTCTCTTCTTCCATGATAAACTCTGCTTTAAGGCCCGCATCGCCTTCCGCAAAGCAAAGCTCAGTCTCTTCAAAAAATAAATTACCAATTAAACGAAGCGGTCTATGGAAACGCTCATCCTCTATACCTTTAATATATATTTTCATTAGATCCACCTTAACTTCTATTTTGACTTTCTCTAGTGTACAGAAAAATCTCCATATCGGTCAATGTTAGAAAATAGTAGCTTCCCACACTCAATGCAGAATGTTTGTCATATTCCCTCATAGGACAAACATACAATAAAAGTAACTTAACTTATATTAGGAGGCAGTACCATTGAAAAAATTCACTCCTATTTTTTTGATCGTTGCAGTTATTGCAATCATTGGATACTTCGATTCCTCTCAATTTGCTGAGAAAGAAGCAGCAATTACTAGTTTTTCGTTACCGACAGAAGTGACAACATCTGCAAATGCCACTAGTGATCAAGAAAGTGAGCAGCCTAAGCAACTTCCTATCCTTGAGACTAAGCTTGTTGATGTCACAGAAGATGCAGGTTATGTTGTTGAGGTATACCGTGAATTCGAAGTATATAAAGATGACGAAGGCGAGATTATTGAGCGTATTCCAACAGAAAATTATCAATACTTACGATACAAGGAATAAAGTAGTAAAGAGGCTGATACATGATCAGCCTCTTTTTATTAGGCTCATTTCTAAAAGATTGTTGCTCTAGTACAAATAAAAATCGGCTTTTCGATATTTATGATGTAAATTAAAGCGATCTCTAAAGGCTTATCAAAGTGATTTTGCGAAAAGAACACGATGATATATTTTAAACATGTACAATAGTACTTGTACGAAAAACAACAATCTTTGCGAAAACAGTCTTTTATAAATCCGTTGAAACTACATAAAGTCAAAAAAGTACCTTATCACATGTAAAAACACAGGAGCAGTATATGTTAAACTATCAACACGATTTAAATAACTATCTTTCAATGCATTAAATTTTTCATTAGCACCCATCAATAAGTCTCTTTTCAATACAGATATTGTTAAACTACCAAAGTAGCCGGTTATGCTAATCATCACGCCTGAAAGAATTCCAAATGTTACATCAAAAGGTGTTAAATAAGAATAAATAAAGTAAGAGACAACTGTTGTAACCACTGTTGCTCCAAGAAAACCCTCCCATGTAATATGAGGATTGGCAGAAGGAACAACCTTCCTCTTTCCAAGATAAATGGAGATCAAGTGATGAACGACATCATTGATTTGTGTTAATAGAACAAGGAATAACACTAGGTTAGCACCATATTCGGGTGATGCAATTTGAAAGAAAGCCAAATGACTTAGACCAAACACCATTAACATAAGTCCCCATTGTGTTGAACTAACAGATCGTAGAAAGCCACTGGTTCCTTTTCCTAATAGTCTTGGTATCGGCAGAAACAGAAAAACATAAACAGGAATAAAGACAATAAACATGCCGTACCATCCTATATAGATCCAATAAAATTGGACCGGAATTGCAAGGTAAGACCAAAGGAAAATTCGACGATCTGCTTTCCTCGTTTTCATCATTGAAAAATATTCTTTTAAACCAAAAAAGCATAAAACCATTAATGATAATAATGAGACAATTGGATTAAATAATGTAGCCAAACAAAACACCACGAACATACCCCACCAGGTTTTCACCTTAAATAGAACAGCTGAAAAGTCTTTATTTGGCTCTTTTTTCTTCACAATATAAAAGGAAATCGTGACGAAAGTTAGACTTGAAAATATAATAAAAAGGGTCCACAGTGTTGTAACCAAATTTCACACCTCCTTTAGTTAGGCTCTTTTTAGACTCTTGGTAAAATAGAGTATGTCGACACATGAAGAGTAATGTATACTTAGAATAGAATATAATGGAAGAATAATAAAGAGGGAATTTCAATGATACTTAAAACCTATGTTTATATCATTCTTACTGATACAGGAACTCTTTTCACAAAGTCAATCAAGAAATATACAAGAGCACCTTATAATCATGCATCGATCTCTTTTAATGCAGAATTAACCGATATGTATAGCTTTGGGAGAAAGCATCCAAACAACCCGCTAATTGGCGGATTTGTAAAGGAAGATATCTTAAAGGGCACATATAGTAAATACCCTGGAACAACCTGTGTCATCTATAAGCTTGAGGTATCAAAACGAGATGTAGAAAAAATGAAACGGGTTCTAAACGTATTTAAAAAAAATCAAAAGAAGTTTTTATATAATCTAATCGGTGTCCTTGGTGTCTCCTTAAATGAGCCAGTTGAATTTAGCAATTCTTACTTTTGTTCGCAGTTTGTTGCTGAAGTATTCCACCGCTCAGGTATTAAGCTATGGGATAAATTGCCGGCTTTAGTTACGCCAGATGATTTTAGAAAAAGCGAACAGATGACATTGGTTTATGAAGGAAAATTAGTAGAATACGAACCTATTAAAAAGAGCTAAGCGCATGGATAACAACTCTATTTACTAAACTCTCTAAAACTCTTACTTCAACCAGAAGCAATTTTATGCAGTTATCTCATTTGCCATCACACTCATTAAAAACTCAGAAGGTAAAAATGCATAAGAAAAATAACCAATTCATTTATCAATTTGATTGGTTATTTTTCTATTGATCTTATTCCATTAGTTTATCGATCTGATAACTTAGAAGCTGCTGTATTTACTTTTATTTCACGTAGAAATTCTTCTCTTTGTTGCTTACGGAAATGCTCTTTTACCATGTAGGCAACGCCTTCTAGGTTGTTCGATCGTGTCACCCAATCAGCTTTTCGCTTCACTTCAAAAGGAGCATTCCACATCGCTACGCCTAAACCTGCGGCCGATATCATTCCCGCATCATCTTCTGCATCACCTATAGCTACTGCTTTTTCCAATGGAATATTTAAATGGTTAACTAAAGCTCGTAACCCATTTTCTTTTGAGACACCATTTCGAACGATTTCTAATTTTTTCGCTTCTATTTTCACATTTATTGCTTCAAATGCATCTTTTATTAATTCCGCAGCTTCTTCCTTTTCATCTTCACTAGAAAAATGAACATCAATTTTTGTTGCTGCGACAGGCTCATCTCGTAGCGAATCCCCAAGCGAATCTACAAACTGTACAGGATAAAACATAGAGTCAGAGGTGTTTAAAATTGACTTACTAAGTAGGTTTGACGAAACTTTTTTTCGATTACCTATCGAAAAACGCTCATGAGTTATCCGAATGTTACAATTGAAATTTTCTAGCACCTGGACAAGATTAAATGTTGTTTCTTCAGATATTCGCTTTTCATATAAAGGCTCATCAAGTTTTTTCGAAATAAAAGCTCCCCCATGTGTCACCAATAATGAATCTAATTTTAACGCTTTTGCAAGCTTTTTCGCAGATTGAAAATGCCTATTTGTTACAAGCGTCACATAAATCCCTTTATTCTTTACATACTCTATCGCTTCTTTCGTTGATGGCTGGAGGCGACCATTTGAACGAAGCAATGTTCCATCAATATTTAATGCTAGTAATTGATAATGTATCACTTTGGTTCCCCCTTCTACTGGTGTCAAAAACCTATTAAGAGGTTATGTCCCTTTCAGAGAAATTAGAACAACACTAGTGACTATATTACATTTGCTTGTCATGTTACGGAGAGGCAAATAGAGGATAAAGGTGTTTCACGTAGTCAGTTTTTTTATAAGCTTTTAGGAAAAAACGATAAAAAAACAGAATGGATTTCTTTCTCCATTCTGTTTAATCTTATGGTACTACTTATGTATATCCGCTACTTATAAACTTCCATACAATTCTTCAAGTGGCTTCATAATAATCTTATTTAATTCAGTTACGACTACGCTAAGGCGTTGCTCGGCAGCCATCAGTTGAGAAATTTTTTCATGTTGTTGAACAAGTTGAACAGACTTTTGTGCATGGTCTATTTCTTCTTGAGTAATTTCTTCACCTGACATTTGCTTTTGTTGAAGGTTTAATTGGATATTACGGAAGTTTTCAAACATTTTGCTTGCTGCTTCATCCGCATTTACTTCGTCGTAAAGCTTCTTTAAAGAGACAAAATCATCACTTTCACGTAATGCTTTCTCTAAATCGTTTGCAACATCATATACGTTATTTGACATATTGATGAGCCCCCTTTCTAGTTTAGACCAATGTAGGCTCTACTTACACTATAACAAACTCTGGGCAAGATTCAAAAAGAAAAGTCTAAGGCTTCCGCTTATCTGTGATAAATATAGGCTGTTTTCACAAAGATTGTTGTTTTCCGTACGAAGTATTAATGTACACGTTTTAAGGATATCTTCGTACTCTTTTCACCCTGATATCCCTTTGGACAATAGCTTTGATTTTAGAATCCAATAGCCGACTTTTATTCATACTAGAGCAACAATCTTTAAAAAAAGAGCCTAAATATAAGACGAGACGGCTATTTTTGTTATTCTTTAACCTTCTGAACAGATGGGCTTATGCATACTAAAAAACATTTTCAAAAGGACTATAAAAACATCACAAGCAGCGCTTGAAACCCACCAATAATACCACCAAGAAGTGCTCCAAGATATGTAATCATCTTAAATTCTCTTCTCGAAATGGAAAGAATCATATCCTCAAGGCGTTCAACTGCAAATGACTCTACTTGTTCTCGAACGACTTCTTCTAATTTTAGTTGTTTTAACATAACGTCTAAATTTGAAATCAGATATCCCGTTGATATTTCAACTATTTTAGGTAGCCATATTTTACTAATTGAGTTTTCATATGTGCTTAAATAAGTAGAGATCGGTGTTGAAAGGAGTTCTTCAATATTTAATTGATCAACAGCCTTTTCAAGAAGCACAGATCCTTTGTCGACCAATTTCCATTTTTGATCTACATCGTCAAGGGTCATTTCTTGAATATTGTTCAACTCTTTAACGATTAATGCACGTATTAAATTTTTCGTTTCTTGGTTACTTAAAAACTTAACTACTTCTGGTTGTACTTTATCAACTAGACTGTCATTTCCTAAGAACATCCCAATTAAATTACCTAACTTCCCTCTTGTAGAAAGGAAATCCTCAATCATTTTCCCTAATCGTTGTTTTCCTTCCTTGCTCTCAAAATAAGTTATTCCCTTTGACGTAATGAGTTGAGCTATTTCAGGAATGGTGTCATTCAAGCTATCCAATAATTCGCTTGGAATGATTTCTTGAAGTGTTTTTCCTTTGTTTTCAATCATCATGACATCATATTTAGTTTGCACGAATTTTTTTAGCTTGAAATCTATTTGTGGTACCGGATCTTCTATTTGAAAATAAGACAATAACTGTAATACTGTCTTGTTAGAGTTAGTCATCTTCCTAACTTGAGTTTCTCCCCAAGTAATAAGTTGCTCCTGAAATTTCAACTGCGTGAATTTCCGTTTAATGCCTTCAACAGTCAACAAATGTTCTACTACCATTTTACCCATCTGATTCGCTAGCTCTTCTCTCCGCTTTGGAATTAACCCTGGTGTAAAAGGGACCCTTTTTCCAAATATATATATTGGTTTATATGGTCGAAAAAGCATCTTAATTGCTAAAGAATTTGTTATACCTCCGATTGCTGCTCCAACTACAATCATAATGATTGCGATCATTATATTATTGTTCATAACCATCTACCTTCCACACTTTTATTCATTTTTATAGAACAAACTCCATGAGTTTCACTGCTATTATATTAAAACCTTTATTTCGCGCTATTACAAACAACGTGTTTCTACACAGATTAATTCCAAAGAATTAACTGGGGCATATTTCGAAAAAGATAACAAAAATAAGCAGGTATCGTCCCCAATCCTTCAAAAAAACATAAGATGCCTTATAGGCTAATTTTTCATAAGCCTTTATAGAACATCTGCCTATGAACATTATAGAGCTTGTCCGTATGGCGATCAAATGAGGGATTTGTCATGATTAACAAGACAATAGAAATTACACCGCTTCTCGGTACTAGGAATCCAATATTATGTAAGATGAGTGAAGGGCTAAGGAAGAATTTAGGTCTCTCCAAACAACTTCATTCTTTGGAGATTTGCTGTGGGATGCATACTGTGCTCTGTCCAATCGTATTTATAAAGAATGAGGATCATCTTAGCTTAGCTTTAACAAAACAAGCTTTTGATGAACTTCACTTACCTTTAAAGCCCTATACCCTTCAAGTGAAATTAGTGAATCAGCAACTGCTTCAGCTTGGGCCAATCATTGGTTTGTTGGCAGATATTAAACATACTGATAATGGAATAAGCTTAGGGTCCATTGAATATTTTTGTGAAGAACTCGCCACCTTTTGTGAGACAAAAGGTATCTTTTTCTATATTTTTTCTTTATCAACCTACGATAACAAACAATTAAGAGGATTCTATTTTCATCAACAGGATTGGCATGAAGCAATTGTCCCATATCCAAATGTTGTCCACAATCGGATCCATTCTAGGAAAAAGGAATACTCTAAAAAATTTCTAGAAGTGACTTCTGATTTAATTAAAAAGAAAATTCCCTATTTTAATGATCGATTTTTAAATAAATGGGAAGTTCATCAGATTTTATCAGAAAGTGAACATTTGATGCCTTATATACCAGAAGCACAATTATTAGAATCAAAATCAAACTTCGAGAATATGCTTAAAGATAAAAAAGATCTTTTCATCAAGCCAATTAATGGAAGTCAGGGTCGTCGGATCTTTCGTGTAATGGAAATGGATGATCAAACATATCACCTTGATTTCACGACATTCTCCGGTGATATCAAAAAAGACTATGACAGCTATAAACAACTATTTTCAGTTCTTTATCCGCGATTAAAAAAAGAAGGCTTTTTATTACAAGAAACGATTAAGCTTAAGAAGTATCAAAATAGAACACTTGATTTTCGGTTTTTATGCCATAAAAAAGATGGTCATACGTGGAGAGTAACTTCCGCAGTTGCTAGAGTTTCTAACGCTAATCAATTTGTAGCCAATTTAGCTAGGGGTGGTGAATTATATTCACTAAAGGTTCTTTTAAATGAGCTTTATAGTAACAAAGAGAGCCTCCATCTACGGAAATTGTTAGCAGAGCTATCTTTGGAGATTGTAAACATAATTTGTCTTCGTGCTGGTGGAGAATTCGGGGAATTTGGCATAGACCTCGCATTAGATGAGGATGGTCACCCTTGGATTATCGAGGTAAATACAAAACCATCAAAAGCAAATGATAGTCAAACTAGTAAAATCCGCCCCTCTGCACGTGCTGTTATAAATTATTGTTTGTTTCTTTCCAAATTTAAGGAGTAGATCGTATCAAGAATGGAGTGACCAAATTGGAGCAAGTAACATTAGGTTTTCTAGTGGTAAATAAAAATCATGAGCATAGTTATCTTACTGAAGTGGCAAAACGTAGTTCCACATATGATATTTTGTGTGTGAGGTTTGAGCCGACATCAATTGACCCTACCACGTTAATGATAAGTGGCGAGAAATTTGACCTCCATTCCCAAGATTGGAAAGAACATCAGTTTCCAATCCCCTCCTTTATTTATGACCGTTGCTTTTACCATCGCAAACAAGTTACAAAAAAAAATAAACCGATAGTAGATTGGTTAAAAAAGAATCCACAGACATCCTTCTTAGGGTTTGGCTTACCTGATAAGTGGGAAATTTATCATTCAATGCAAAAAGATCCTATAATTAGCTGCTATCTTCCCAATACAGAACTCGTACAAGATTCCATTCAAATTCTTAGGAAACTTAAAGTAGATACCCACTGTTTATTAAAACCGATCAATGGCTCGAGAGGTGCAGGAATAATTGCTGTTAATCAAACATCACAATCTATTAAGCTAACGTACCATAAAGGTCGAGATAAAAAGACGAAGGAATTTTATTCATTAAAAGACTTTGAAGAATGGTGCACGAAGTTAATCCAACAACAAACATACCTTCTTCAACCATTACTTCCATTACTAGACACAAATCATTATCCCTTTGATATTCGTTTATTTTTTCAAAAAAATCAAAACGGGAAATGGAATTTAGTTGGGAAAGGTATTCGTAAAGGCTATTATGGTTCCTTCTTATCAAATTTGAATAGCGGTGGCGAGACACTCACATATGAAGAATGGGCCTCAACATTAACTTCAAGGCAAAAAGTATTACTAGAAGATGACCTAAAAACGATTGTTGATCACTTACCGAGCTCATTAGAAAAACAATGTAATCGATTATTTGAAATCGGCGTAGATATCGGCTACGCAAAGGATGGCTCTGTATGGATACTAGATATGAATTCAAAGCCAGGACGGAAAACACTGTTACAAACTCAACCTGAATTATCTGAAAAACTTTACAATGCACCATTAGTCTATTGTAAATACTTAGGAAGCAAGTCAGGTAAAGGAGTCGAAATAAATGAGTAATCTTTATACCATTGATACTTCAACCAATTTTGATGAATCGATCCTCTTGCCTAAATCTCTAATGAAATTTGGCTCTATTGAGTCTGTATCGTTTGGAACTCTTTTGCTTCCATGTAAAGTTTCCTATAAAAAAGAGCTTGATCAAAACATTGTCCTTAATTTAAATCTAGCAAATCAACTTAGACTTTCTAAAAAGAGAAAAACAAACCTGCTCATTCATGAAGGCACATTATACTTAGGACCTTTGATTGGTATTTTCACAGCCGGCTTTACAGAATCAAATCTTCGCCCAATTGGAGAAAGATCTCTATTTTTCGCTAAGTTTCTCTCAATTGACCAATCTATCGGTCTTTTCACCTTTGTGTTTGGTGCCCACCACATTAATTGGGAGGATGGGACAATAGATGGGTATACGTATGGCAGAAATGGTTGGAAACAAGTAAACCTTCCCTTTCCTAACGTGGTATATGATCGTTTACCGAATCGTCGTATCGAAAATCACCATGCATTAAAACTGGTTAAAAAGCGACTGACTGATGAATATTCGATCCCCTGGTATAATCCTGGGTTTTTCAATAAATGGAATGTTCACAAACTTATTATTCATGAACCTAGAGCAGCAAACTACCTCCCTGCAACCCACCATCCTCCCTCAATTAGTAAAATGGAGGAAATGCTTAGTTCCTATCAAAATATCTATCTAAAACCTGCAAATGGCAGTCTAGGGTTAGGAGTTTATCAACTTATGTATTCACGTGAGGATAATCATTATTATTGTAGGTACCGAGATGAAAAGGATATTAACCGTTTACGAAAATACTCATCAATCGAACATTTCTTAAAGTCATCATTTAAAGGGAAGCTACTCTCTAATTATCTAGTCCAACAAGGCATCAAACTTATTCGTTTAGATGGTAATCCAATTGATTTTCGCGTTCACACGAATAAAGATGCTCTCGGGGTTTGGAAGGTTACTGCTATTGCTGCAAAGGTAGCTGGAAAAGGGAGCGTAACCACACATTTAAATAATGGTGGTGCGGTTAAGACGCTAGAAGAAATTTATGATGACCCACAAGAAAGGATAAAGGTTCTCCATCAACTAACCAATGCTTCTATTACCCTTAGTAAAAGTATTGATGATAATATTAAAGGGTTTATCGGTGAAATTGGTTTTGATTTGGGCATTGATCAAAATGGTCATGTATGGATGTTTGAAGCTAATTCCAAGCCAGGCAGATCGATATTTTGTCACCCCGAACTAAAAGAGGCCGATATTCTTTCACGTAAATCATCTCTTGAGTATGGGTTTTTTTTAGCAAAAGAGGCAATTATCAATCCTGAGGACTTATTACATGGAAAAGTTTAACTACTATCCAATAATAGGGATTCTGGTAAGCAAGGGAAAAACAGACGTTACATTCCGGGGAGAAAGCACTGTTTTAAGGTCTATTCAAAAGGAACTATTATCAATTGGTGGATTATCGTTTATTTTCTCTACAGATGATATCAAGGATAATTGCGTGTCTGGATTTATTTATTATGAAACACAGGAAAAATGGGGAAAAGTAGACTTCCCTTTCCCTGATCTTATTTATAACAAAATCTCTACTCGAAAAGAAGAAGTCTTAGAACCCTTCCTAGCCTTAAAAAAAGTATATAAAAACTCTGGTAAGTACTTTTTTAACCCCTGTTTTTTCAATAAATGGGAAACCTATTCAAGTCTCACTAGGTCCGAAAAGCTTGCTCCATACCTACCAGAAACATGGATGTATTCTACTATGAGTGATTTATTATCTAAGCTGACCACTCACCACTCTGTTTATGTAAAGCCTGTAAATGGTCATAAAGGTAAGGGGATTTATAAACTGTCCTTCGATGGCGTTCATTACTTTGTTCAAAGAAAAGACAAGAAGGTAAAGTATTTCTATTCCGATTTTGTGCAATATATTGGAAAGTTATTAAAAAAAAGCCCCTATCTTTTACAGAAGGAGATTGTCACTGATACGATTGATGGCGACTGTAAATATGATTTAAGAATTCTCTGTATGTATAAAGAAGACTCCCATAAAATTTTAGGAATCGGAGTTCGTAAAGCCCTCCCTAACTCGATCATCACACATGTGCCTAATGGCGGTGACATTATTCCTCTTGACCGAATTAAACATAAATACTCGAAAACTCAGCTCAATCAACTAGTAGAGGAAGTTGGGCAAGAACTTTCTAAAACCCTTGGCTTCATTGGTGAATTTTCAATAGATGTGGGAATAGCAACTGATGGTAAACCAGTTATATTTGAGGTCAATTCAAAGCCAATGGTTTTTGATGAAGAAGATATCCAAGCGAATCGAATAGTAGAATTAGCGAGGTTGTTTAAGGAATTAGCGCCACGTGTTGGTTGAAGGAGAAGGATTTTTCAATTTTTCGCCGTATTATACCTAATATAACGAATAAAGGAGCTACTAAATGATGATTACTCATTTTCAATACAAACCATTATTTAATCAAGCAACTTTACCAGGCTGGCGAATTTCCTTTTTCTTTCTAGGAACTCATTATAACGGCATCTATCATAAAAATGGGCAAATCGAATGGGGTGCTATGTCCCCTCCTAAGGATTGTGAAGACGAGATTCATATGCAGATCCATGAATTAATGCTTTTCCATGTATATGAATGATTCAGACTCCTCGAGTACAACCTATATCCATAAGGAGGTTTTGATAATGAAACAAAATACTGAAGGTGTAAAACAAGACCTTAATTATGAAGGTAAGGATAAGGTCTATTTGGATATTGACCGCATGATAAATGAAGGTTTATCAGGTGGATCTGTTCATATGAGGGAAGAACAAACGAATATTGAAGAAGCTAACGATCTAATCAAAGAAGAGCCACCTCATTAGTCTTTCAAATAACCAAAAACGACATTTCGAACGTTGAAATGTCGTTTTTATTTTACGCTTAAAGAGATGAATATTTAGTAACTTAAACCAGCCTTTTTCTATTAAACATTTGACGACTTTAGGAGCATAGAATCAGCGCTTGTTCAGCCCAAACAATGTTAAGGCTTCTGCTTCTGAAAGTTGGACTAGTTTGTGTTGAATCTCGAGCGCTTATCCACAGTACTAGATTTTTATTATGTCTAAACATCCTGGTAAATTTTGCAATATACCCTTTTGAGTTTATATTGTAAAGTATGACCATATATAGAATGGAGAAAATCATTCATGATCTATAGTAGATTTATCGTTTACCAATTCTTCTTATTATCTGCCCTCATTGTTATCAATTTTTATGTTAATAGCTACTTGGGCAAACCGTTTAATCATATTGATTTATTAGCCATTATTATTAGCACACCTTTTTTATCATCAATATCCTTCTTTTAAGTAAAATGTATAAGCAATACAGGATAATTCGATTAAGAATGAGGATTTCACTTTCTGTTACAGCCTTTATTATAGCTATTGTATATTTAGCGATGTTGGATAATATTTGGTTCTCTATAAATGGAAAAGCGTTTTTCTCCTAATGAACTTGCTTTGAAATTTTAATATAGCATGTCTTAATTTCCATAGTCGAATAACTGAAACAATCCACCATCCAGGTGAATATGCTGTCTTATGACGAAAGAATTAAGGTAGGCATAAGTATGGATATTGAACTAAAAGCATTATTTGGATCTTGGGAACAAGCTCTAGGCACCCTTCTTTCTGCCATCAGTTCCACTCCTTCAGAGAAAATAAGTGACACGCTCCAAACCAATCTTTCACTATTAGGGAATGTTATGCAAGCTACAGGAAATGCATTAGTAGCTGATAGTATACAAGGCTTTACTCTGAATAAACGTGGCAACGAGATACAAGCTATAGGGAACTCCACAGTGATTATCGGCCTTTTCATTCCATTAAAAAAGGAAGAAAGTACTACGTTAGATATAAAAGGAAATTTACTTCAAGCATTAGGAAGCATTTTAGCTCTTCCTGATTTACTAAATAATAATAAGGTTTCAATTACTACGCTTTATGGTATTTACGGGGCACTACTTCAAACGATAGGAAACTCCCTCCAATCTTTATCAGGAATGATCGAGTTAAAGGGTAAAAATAGTCAAAACCTTAATTTTGTTGGTAGTTGGATTCAAGCCATTGGCGCTGTTATCCAAGCTCTAATTCAAAGTGAAGCCACATTTTCTAAGACAGAGTCCTGACAAAGTGTCTATATTCGTATTCAGGTATAATCCTTTTCTAACCATCATCATTACTCTCCTTTATAGATAAAATCCCACTCCAAACTTATAGACCTTCTCAGAAAATTTGTCATTAAACAGCACATCTTCTTTCATGCTTGGCATTTCTTATCTATAATAAAGAGAAGAAAGATTGCACTAAAAGGAGCCGTTTAATGTTAGACAATCTAAAACAACACTATAAAGAAGCTATGGTAATGACCTATAATCCGGCCGATACAAGATATGAATGGTTTCAATCTGACGTTGGACAAATCTTTGGTATTCTTAAAAGTTCATTAGTAGAGAATGAGAAAAAATTACTCATTTCATTGTTTCAACAAGTAGTCAAACAAAACGAGGAACATTTACCATTAGCTCAACGTAAATGGTTTGATTATTTATTTACTGAAAAACAAGAACAATCACCACTTACTCCAGAGGATTCGATCCTTAGGTTTTACTATTTTTATCTAAAACAGCCAATTGATGATAAACAAAATTTTGAAGAGGCTGTACAAGGAATCATCAATTCAGATCTTGTTATTTGGTTAAGTTTTTCTCACGGTATTATTATTGAAGAACAACCTTCAACAACACTTGAGGTAGATTCATTGAAGGATTTATGTGATACTTTAACGACTGACTTTTATGTAGAACCCTATTTATATATAGGTCAAATTCAAAAGAATGATCCCGAGCTTAAATACAAGTTTTCCTTAGAACAACGTTGTTTTCAAACCTTACATCGTGCAGCTAATCGGGAAAAAGCATTAACATTTTACGAAGCAATGCCCATACTAATCATGAAATCTCCTGCTAGTATCAGCAAGGATATTCTTTCAAATCAATTAGTAGAAACAATTGATGACAAAGAACTCCTACATACAATTGAAGCCTTTTTACAATCTAATTTAAATGCATCGTCGACAGCTAAACGACTATTCATTCATCGTAATAGTCTTCAGTATCGACTAGAAAAGTTGCTAGAGAAAACCGGTTTAGACATCAGAATGTTTTCGAATGCTGCATTCATTTTCCTAGCGATTATTCTAGTACGTCATAAGGATTAGGATAGCGTTTACAAGTTGCACAAAAGTGCCTAGTTATTTTCGTGCAACTTGTACGTTTACATTCTTAACTATTATCCCTTACAATCAAGTTAAGATAAAACGCTTTCAAATTATGAGGAGGAACAAAAAATGGCAGAGTTAAAATTAGATAATATTTATAAAGTATATGATAATAAAGTAACAGCAGTAGAGGATTTTAATCTTCATATTCAAGATAAAGAGTTTATCGTATTCGTAGGTCCATCTGGTTGTGGTAAATCAACTACACTTCGTATGGTTGCAGGATTAGAAGAAATTTCTAAAGGGGATTTCTACATTGACGGTAAGCGTATGAATGATGTAGCACCAAAAGATCGTGACATCGCAATGGTATTCCAGAACTACGCTCTTTACCCACATATGAATGTATATGATAATATGGCTTTTGGATTAAAGCTTCGTAAATTACCTAAAGATGAAATTGAACGTCGTGTAACAGATGCAGCTAAAATTCTTGGACTTGAAGAGTACCTTCAACGTAAACCAAAAGCATTATCAGGTGGACAACGTCAACGTGTTGCTTTAGGACGTGCTATCGTTCGTGATGCAAAAGTATTCTTAATGGATGAACCTTTATCTAACCTTGATGCTAAGCTTCGTGTACAAATGCGTGCTGAAATCACTAAGTTACACCAACGCTTACAGACAACTACAATTTACGTAACACATGACCAAACTGAAGCAATGACTATGGCAACTCGTATCGTTATCCTTAAAGATGGTCTTATTCAACAAGTTGGTACACCTAAAGAAGTTTATGACAAACCTGATAATGTATTCGTTGGTGGATTCATGGGATCACCTGCGATGAACTTCTTCTCAGGAAAACTTACTGATGGAAAATTCGCTATCGGGAATACTTCAGTAACTGTACCTGAAGGTAAAATGAAATACCTTCGTGAACAAGGCTATGTAAACAAAGATATCCTATTAGGAGTTCGTCCTGAAGATATCCATGATGAGCCAGTATTCATTGAAGCTTCACAAGGTACGAAAATTGATGCTACAATCGAAGTTGCTGAATTGATGGGTGCAGAAACAATGCTTTACTCAGAAATTGATGGTCAAACATTTGTAGCACGTGTTGATTCACGTACTGACATCAAACCTGGCCAAGCACTTGGCTTAGCGTTTGACATGAACAAGTCTCATTTCTTTGATACTGAAACAGATCTAAGAATCCACCCAGTTGGTGAATAATTATTAATATTAGCACAACTAAATTCTTATATTATGAAACAAGCCCGCGTTCTTTTATGAACCGGGCTTGTTTCATGTTATTCCTTGATGGCGTTGATCTCTACATGTCCACATGACTGGCAATGAAAATAATGCATGCATTGATGTCCCTCTAATGATTCATTATTACCGTCAAAAAGCTTCATTATATCGATATCCATATATGCACTATAGTCATCTAGGTAGTCTGTAAGCTTCCCATTATCCTCTAACACTGATTGGCAATTAGGGCATTGTACCGTCCGTATCTCTAGTCCATTACATAAAGGACATAAATCCATTGCTCCATCCCCTTTAAAAACTAACCTATCACTATGTTTTCTCAACCACTATTGATTTATGTAAAGCTTACCGCAAACTACTGAAGTTTATTTCCGAGGATCTTTTCTAAAACCAGAAAAAATTACCACTTCATACATTGCATATGTACAATAAAAACATCCATAATACTTATTAACAACGGCAAAACGTTGTATCAATAACTCGCACTTAATTAATGGGTTACGCCGAGTAAGGCTATGAACAAATCATATGTTTGGTGCAAATCCAACTAACCCAACCAATCAAAACTATTATGAGGAGATGAATCAACATGGCAAACAGTTCGTCTAACCAATTAGTAGTACCAGGTGCATCTCAAGCGATTGATCAAATGAAATTAGAAATCGCTTCTGAATTTGGAGTAAACCTAGGTGCTGAAACTACTTCACGTGCTAATGGTTCTGTGGGTGGAGAAATTACTAAGCGTTTAGTTTCTATGGCTCAACAATCCATGGGTAGCTTTTCTCAACAATAATAATTAAATATATTGGCTAAAGAGGCTGACATTCCTGTCAGCCTCTTTGTAGTTAACTAATGCTCTTTTCAAAGGATACGGACAAAGCATAAAACGAAAAGAGCACGACATTGATCTAGATAGCTAAGTTTTGCGAAAACAGCCTTACCTTAAGATCTATTTGAAAGTAAAAGGTGTATCAAACAAGCTGGTCGAACCATATACTATTTAAACGAATAAATCAATTACCTAGGCTCAACATTTTTACGAAAACAGCCATTATTTATGTTCGTTTGAAACTAAAAAGGGGCGATCGTTATGTTTGATGCTATTGATTGGAAGCTCGTTGGCTTTGTTGGCTATACTTTGTTCCATGAATACGTGGTTTATATACGGTTTCCACAGATGTACTATTGGGAAGAACAAAAGCGCAAGCTCTAAATCGATCACTTAAGTTGCCTACTTTTGTATCCTCTATTACCATTTCTTTTTTACATGTCTATTCTCTCTATATAAAGTCATTTACCTTAAAGAATTGTGAGTGTAGTGTTTGAGAAATTGCCTTTTCTTTCTTCAAATTCGCCATTATTGTTGATTTTTCCCTTTTACAAGCTTATTGACTAAGCATTCAATAATAACGAATATCCCACAATCATTTAAACACACTTCTCTCATTAAAAAAGGTCTTAGACTAATGTCTGAGACCTTTAATCCTTATTCTTCTTCAATCAAAACAGCTGTCCCATATGCGATGATTTCAGACGCATTTTGCATGACAGCTGAAGACTGTATCCTCATACAAACAATCGCATTTGCACCCTTCCCCTTGGCATCTTCGACCATTCTCCCAATCGCCTTTTGTCTTGCCTCTTCCATCATTTCTGTATATTCCTTGATCTCCCCACCGACAATTGTCTTTAACCCCGCCATTAAATCTCTTCCTATATGTTTCGATTGAACTGTACTACCTTTTACAAATCCCTTGTACTCCTTTGACTCTCTACCTGGTACTGAATCAGTAGTCACGATAATCATTCTTCTCATCCTCTCTCTTCTCATCAATCCTAGATTTTATAAATGTAATAAGTAATACAAGTAACGAGAAAAAATAAAGAACAAAAAAGATCAGCGCAATTTTTATTTTAATAAACAAGAAGATAATTCCGATAATCTGAGTGAAGACTGCAGTAATCATACTTATGTACTTTACCTTATCCATCTCCAACTTCCTTTCTTGTTCCCTATCTTTACTATATCTCCTTTAGTAAAAAAGATGAATATTTTTTCTTGATTTTCTTTTTTTAAATGAATAAACATCGGGTTTTATTGCTAGCACCACTTCAAGTAGAGATAGTAATTGACTTTCAAAGACTAATAAATAATTAGTGACTATTTAACTATTTTTACATCAACATGTTTTTCAATTGTGGTAAAGAGGTATGTAAAGAATAACTTAAAACAATCATTCGATAATTGGAGGTAAAACGATGACTAATAAATTATTGACAATTAACCTACGTATTTCAAAGCAATTAAGAATTGATCAAATATTAAAAATAAATCAAGTAGCAAAATCATATGAAGGGAAAATTTACCTTCTTACTAAAAATAAGAATGTTGTTGATTCTGCAAAATTCTCTAAATTAATTACATATTTATTAACAGTAAACACAGGACAGGCTTTAAATTTACTAATTGATGGTCCTTTTCCGAAACAACAATTAGAAAAAATTGAAGAAATCACTTCACCAACAGCAATTAAGAAACGTGAACTTGGATTACATCCTGCTATGAAAGTTAAGCTTTAATTAGATTAATATATAAATGAGTGATCTTCAGGGAGGTGTTACCATGGTACGAACAATACTATTAATTGTAGGAGCAATCGTTGTCATATCTTTTTTAGTTAATTTGATTTTTTAATCAGGCACTTTTCTAAATTGAAGCTATCTCCAAAGGGGTATTAGAGGCATTTAGCGAAAAGAGCACGAAGATATAGTTAAAACGTGTACATTAGTACGTTGTACGGAAAACAACAATTTTTCCGAAAACAGCCTTTAATTATTTCCGAATAAAAAAAATACTTGAATTCAGATTAGAAGATGATTTTATAGGGTATTAAATAACATCAAAGCTTTTGAAGGGATGATGAAAATGCAAACATTTCAACACTTAGTAGTAGCTTTTGATGAAACTGAGGATAGTAAAGAGGCGCTTAAGTTAGGAATTGATATGTCGCAACAGTTACACTCAGAAATTTCAGTTGTTCACATTCAAAAAGATGGTCCATTTAAAGAAGATTCAGCTACCGAAAACCTGGTATTAATAAGCCCTACTAGTAGTCATCCTACAGATGAAGTGAGAAATTATCCAATTGTACCTGAACCTAGAAATGTAATAGATGGAACAGAACATGATAAAAAAACGATGGCATTAAAAAGTGAAGCTAGACGAATATTAGATCTAAATAATGTAAAAGGTAACGTGAATATTTTATACGGCGAACCCTCTGAAGCAATTGTTTCTTATGCAACAGATCATCATGCTGATCTCATTATCGTAGGTAGTCGCAATATGAACGGCTTAAAACGGTTAATATTTGGTAGTGTTAGTGAAAAAGTCTCGCAACGATCCAATATCCCTGTTTTAATCGCAAAATAACCTTTTAAAAAAAGTAGACAGTATAAATTGTCTACTTTTTTTATATCTAAACAGAAAAACCATTCAATTTATCAAATACTAGTCGATATACCTAGTAGATAGTAAATTCTAAACAAGGGGATTAATGAATGGGTATTCTTTCTTTTAAAAAGGAAAAAAAACAACCAGCAGCACCGAAGGATCTTTTAAATCAGATTGTCTTAAAGGTCGATGAACCTTCACTAAAAAAGCAAATTCAAATGATTGGTCTTACAACCGATGATTTACTGTTATCGCTTAAACTTCAACCTTATATAGAGGCTAATATCGAGGAAATCGTGAATGCATTTTACGCTTCCTTTGAATCAGACTTGGGACTAATAGATATTATTAACACATATAGCTCTGTAGATCGTTTAAAATCAACCTTAAAAAAACATACGTTAAGCATGTTTGATGGAAGCTTTACTCCTGAAGACGTTAGTCGTATTAGAAGAATCGCTCATATCCATGTAAAAATAGGACTAGAAGCTAACTGGTATATGGCAGCATTTCAACCACTTTTAGCGTCAGTTATTCAAACTGTAGAGCCACATCTCCAAACAAAGCATGAGCTATTAAAAGTAATCCATAGTTTAACAAAACTTTTCAACCTAGAACAGCAAATTGTCATTGCAGCCTATGAAACTGAATATGCACAAGTACGAGCAGCCATTGAACGAGAGAAGGATCAGACCCGAGCTGAAGTAAATCAATTAGCCATACAATTAGCGAACGCAAGTGAAGATACCAATGCGTTTGTTCAAGAAATACTGGCTCACTCAAAGGAAATTGCATCATACTCTATCGATCACCTAGAAGTTGCATCAACAGCAGAAAGCCAAGCCACTAGTGGTAAAGTTGATCTTGAAAAACAAAATGAGTTAATGAACTTTATTGAAACAAGTACTGTCGAAATTTTAAAACAAATGGAATCATTGGAACAAACATCAGAAAAAATTAATCATGTTGTCTCAATCGTTACCTCTATAGCTGAACAAACGAATTTATTAGCTTTAAATGCAGCCATTGAATCAGCTAGAGCTGGTGAGTACGGTAAGGGATTTGCAGTTGTTGCAAGTGAAGTTCGTAAACTTGCTGAGGAAACAAAAAATTCAGTCCAAGGTGTATCTAGTTTAATTTTGAATATTCATAGCCAAATTGATAGTATGTCTACCGCAATTAGCAATGTAGCTGAATTAACGACTAAAGGCACAACACAAATGAGTGATATGAATTCATTTTTTGATACGATTCTAGAATTCATGAATAATAACAAACAGCAAAGTGAAAAAGCAAAATCTGATTTGATGAACTTTACAAATGTTATTAATGATGTCTCTAAAGCAATTACTCAAATTGCAGAAACATCAGATAGCTTAAAGGATATCGCTGAAACAATGTAATAAATTCCAATACCTTTGTATTTGTATTACCAAATACAACAAGTGAAGACTGACTATGGTCTCTACTTGTTGTATTTTTCTATGACTTTATCACTTGATGGATATACTATTGACTTCCCTCTTTTCGTATCCATCTGCCGAATACCTCACTCCTTTACACACCCTGTTCACAACCAATTATCCTGTAAGATTATCGTTTTCCACTGTCTAAATCAAACTTATAATTGACATAAATTATTAGCCTGATATAATATTTTTGTACCCTAAAGCATAAAAGCGTTTAAGTATTAACGTTTTTAAAATTCAATTAGTATATAACTGACAGTAAAGTAGAATAAAGGAGCAAATATATGTCTACCCCCAAAAAAGCCTTTCATTTTAAAGAGGCTCTATTTATATTAGTGATGATTTTAGTCATCATCTATTCTAGTTTGTTTATTCTTAAAACAGAACCACATATTGCATTATTAAATTGTTTGGTGTCTATTTCAATCCTTGGCTTACTGAAGGGTTATCCGTGGAAAAAGTTAGAAGACGGAATAATCAAAGGGATTCAAAGTGGAATACAACCAATTATTATTTTAGCCTTAATCGGGATTCTCATTGGAGCATGGATGAGTAGTGGCACAATACCAACTGTAATGGTATATGCTTTAACAATTATTAATCCTAGTTACTTACTGATCACATCGCTATTTTCTTGTATGGTTATATCAAGTCTTGTTGGTAGCTCGTTCACTACTGTCAGTACAGTCGGTGTCGCCCTTATGGGTGCTGGTATGGCAGTTGGCTTACCAGTTGAGTGGGTTGCCGGTGCCATTATTTCAGGTGCTTGCTTTGGAGATAAAATGTCTCCGATGTCTGATACAACAAATTTTGCATCTGGTGTTTCTTCCGTTGAATTGTTCACTCACATTCGCCATATGACAAAAACAACGATCCCAAGCATTCTCATTACAACCGTTGTATTCTTTATTCTGGGTCGGATGGCACCGATTCAATCATCATCAATTACAGAAATGACAAACATGATAACAATCATTGAAGGTACTATAAATGTTAGTCCTTTAACTTTACTTTCACCGCTTTTAGTTATTATATTGGCTATTCGAAAAATCCCGGTTATCCCAGCACTAATCATGGGAATCATAACTGCAGGTGTAACAGCATTAAGTATACAAGGAATACAATTAACACAATTTTTCCAAGTATTACAGAATGGTACATCCTTCTCAATCGCAAACGAGCAGGTTGTAAATATGATGAATCGGGGTGGACTGCAATCGATGATGTGGTCAATTTCACTCATTTTGATTGCTTTTGCATTTGGCGGTCTATTAGATGTACTGAAAATCATTCCAACGCTGTTAACTGGATTGATTGAGCGAGTTCATACTAAAGGGCAACTAATTCTATCAACTGCTACATCCTCATTAGGGATTAACCTATTAACAGGTGAACAATACTTATCGATTCTTATTCCAGGGCAATCATTCAAAATCTTATATGACAAGATGAAGATCGAACGGAAATATATGTCACGTACGCTCGAAGATGCAGGTACATTAATTAATCCTTTAATACCCTGGGGAGTTAGTGGTGCGTTCTTTGCACAAACACTTGGGGTATCTGTAGTTGACTTCTTACCTTTTGCATTCTTTTTATACTTGTCATTACTATTTTCTATTCTTTACGGGTTTTTTGGCAAAGATAAGACACCGAAAGAAATCTAACTGTTTTAAGTTAGATTTCTTTTTTTCGTTATTTTGTGCTTATATAGATCGTAACCCTCCACACTAACTTATCGAATATGATAAATTTCGACAAATAGAAAGTATTGGTTGATTAATTCACTTATCTGCTTTATCATTTAAATAGAAGTTATTTACCTATATGTTGATATTTCAATAAACACCAAAACTATATATTGTATTTTTGCAAGATTAGGCGCCTATTGGGCTGAAAAGGGAATCTGGTGTAAATCCAGAACTGTCCCCGCAACTGTAAGTGTGACGAACTGAGTTAACCACTGTACAATTCTTTGTATGGGAAGGGCTCATAGTAGGATGAACACAAGTCAGGAGACCTACCTAACGCTTGCGAAAGTTTCAATTTCTTCGGGGACTGAGAAGATGAAACGACGGAAAGCCAGTATGGATTTCTCCATTTCTCTCCTACTCTCCTTAATCTGTCGTTTTCTCCACTCATCCCCGAGCGGTTTTTACAAAAAAACGATGGAGGCTCTTTATTATGAGTATAACAACTGCACCTACTATTATTGACGATAATGGACAAGAAACATTTGATTCAAACAAACTTACAACGTTTATTCTGTCTATTCATCAGCATTTCCCTTCCTTACCTATAGATGATTATTTACATAGAATCCATAGTACTATTCTCCAAAGAGATTCGTACACATCAGAACAACTCACTAATTTACTTATATTAGAAGGATTATCTAATATTACTGAACAGGAACCCGACTGGACCTACTTTTGTGCCCAACTTTATTTAACAAAGCTTTATAAAGAAGCTGCTACTAACAGAGGTTATGATAACAAACAAAAATATGGTAGTTTTAACGATCTAATTAATCAATTAGTTTCAAAGGGGCTCTACCACTCTAAAATTTTAGATCAATATTCTATATTGGAAATTGAAGAGATTGGGGGATATATCCAACCAAATAGGGATCGTTTATTTACTTATATAGGCATTCGCACGTTAGCTGATCGTTACTTAGCTCGTGATTTTTCAAAGCAAACATTTGAATTACCACAAGAACGATTCCTACTCATCGCCATGACGTTAATGGCCAACGAGAATAAAGACAATCGCCTTGAGCTTATTAAGCAATCATATTGGGCAATGAGTAATCTATATATGACAGTAGCAACTCCTACTCTATCGAATGCTGGAAAGCCTATTGGCCAATTATCTAGTTGTTTTATCGATACGATTGATGATAGTTTACAAGGAATATTTGATAGTAATACAGATATTGCCAATCTTTCTAAATCTGGAGGAGGTATAGGCGCATATTTTGGGAAAATAAGAAGCCGCGGTAGTGATATTAAAGGCTTTAAAGGTGTTTCATCAGGGGTTAAAGGTAGCCCTCTTGTGGCGTAAGTTACAAGTAATAAAGGTGGTCAAATGCGGGAAACTCCGAGTATCTCAACGTAGGATACCATGCAGTAATGACATGGCGCTCCCTAAAAAACCGCGAGTGCGGATAATCTGCAGCCGAGCTTCCTATTTGTAGGAAGAAGGTTCAACGACTAAGTAGTTATATAAGTGATTATATAATTCGAACCACCTATCCACTTTCAGAAACAATAAAAAGTGGATAAAGATATAGTCTGTTCTGTGCAGCGATGTATAGAGGTAGGCAGAAATGACCTATCCCCCTAAGTGAACATATAGGGAGTAACAATAAAAGTATTCCATGGATGAAACAACTTAATAACACAGCCGTAAGTGTCGACCAACTTGGACAACGTAAAGGAGCCATTGCGATTTATTTAGATGTCTGGCATAAAGATATCTTTTCATTCCTAGATTCAAAACTTAATAATGGTGACGAACGCATGCGTACCCATGACTTATTCACAGGCGTATGTATCCCAGATATCTTCATGAAACAAGTAGAAGCTCGTGACGATTGGTATTTATTTGACCCACATGAGGTTTACCAAGTTATGGGGTATCATATTGAGGACTTTTACGATGAAGAAAAAGGAAATGGTAGTTTCAGTCAAAAATATTGGGAATGTGTCAATAATGAAGCACTTTCCAAAGAGAAAGTCCCCGCTATTGAAGTCATGAAACGAATTATGATTAGTCAATTAGAAGCTGGAACACCCTATATGTTCTATCGTGATGAAGTTAACAGACAAAATACTAACTCTCATAAAGGCATGATTTACTGTAGCAATCTCTGTACTGAAATCACACAAAATCAGAGTGCAACGACAGTAGAAAATCAATATACAGAGGATGGGAAAATCATCACTGTTAAAACACCAGGAGATTTTGTTGTGTGCAACCTCTCCTCTATTAACCTTGCAAAGGCAGTAACAGATGACGTGTTAGAAAAACTCATCCCCATTCAAGTAAGAATGTTAGACAATGTTATCGATTTAAATACAATACCAGTTCTTCAAGCTAGACTAACCAATGAGAAATATAGATCAATTGGTTTAGGTACATTCGGTTGGCATCACTTACTTGCATTAGAGGGGATTGCTTGGGAAAGTGAAGAAGCGGTTGACCGCTGTGATAAGCTCTATGAAAAAATCGCTTATTATACAATTAAGGCTTCTTTACAATTAGCAAAAGAAAAAGGTTCTTACCCTGCATTTGATGGCTCTGAGTGGGATACTGGTTTATATTTTGATAAACGTGGATACCTGTCTTCGACAAGCCCATTCGATTGGGATCTAGTAAAAGAAGAAACCCAACAATACGGAATTCGTAATGGCTATTTAATGGCTGTAGCACCAAATGCATCAACATCAATTATTGCAGGAAGTACAGCAAGCATAGATCCTATTTTTCAAAAGGTTTACTCAGAAGAAAAGAAAGATTATAAGATTCCCGTCACAGTTCCAGATTTAGATCCTACAACAACTTGGTTTTATAAATCTGCTTATTTTATTGACCAACAGTGGAGTATTAAACAAAACGCGGCTAGACAACGCCATATCGATCAATCGATATCTTTTAATTTATATGTACAAAATACGATCAAAGCAAAGGACTTACTTAATCTCCATTTGACCGCTTGGAGAGAAGGACTCAAAACAACGTACTACGTCCGCTCTACCTCAAGCTCAATAGAAGAATGCGATTCCTGTGCTAGCTAAGGTCGTTTGATCACGAGTAACTTGAAAATTAATACAAAGGAGCACCAACAATGAATAACAGAACAACCTTAAAAAAGCGTAAAATCATGGATGCTGATGCTCCAAATCGCTCAACAGCTATCGTTAACGGAGAAAGTTCAAATGTCTTAAATTGGGATGATGTCACTTATCAATGGGCATATCCTCGATATAAAAAAATGTTAGCCAACTTTTGGACACCCTTTGAAATCAACATGGCACAGGATATCAAACAATATCCTGCATTATCAGATGATGAACAAGAGGCATTTTTGAAAATTATTGGTTTATTAGCTCTACTTGATAGTATTCAAACCGATTATGCTGGCAAAGTGGCTGATTATATTACCGATTCAAGTGTTAATGCATTAATGATTATTCTTGCTCAACAAGAAGTTATTCACAACCATTCCTATTCTTATGTTCTCTCCAGTTTAGTACCAAAACAGACTCAGGAAGAGGTATTTGAGTATTGGAGAAATGAACCGATTTTAAGAAAACGGAATGAGTTTGTTACAAGTGGTTATCAGGCCTTTGCAGAAGATGCAACAATTGATCATCTATTAAAATCGATTGTTTATGACGTCATATTGGAAGGTTTATTCTTTTATTCGGGGTTTGCCTTCTTTTATAACCTGGCACGTAATCAAAAAATGGTCGCCACTAGTACAATGATTAACTATATTAATCGTGACGAACAAATTCACGTTGACTTATTTGTGCAAATCTTTAAAGAGATACTAAAACAATACCCAGAACAAGACACAGAAGAACTAGCTATATTTGTAAAAGAAACTTTCATACATGCAGTAGAGCTAGAGATTGAGTGGGGACGTTTTATAATCGGTAATAAAATAGATGGTATTAACATGCAAGATGTTGAGGATTATATCAAGTTTTATGCAAATGTTCGTTGCAATCAGTTAGGGTATGATCGTCCTTTTGAAGGCTTCCGTACGAATCCTCTTAAATGGATAAAAGCCTATGAAGAAGTAGATTTAGGTAAATCTGATTTCTTCGAGCAAAAATCTAGGCAATATACAAAGGTTAACCATCAGGATAACGGGTTTGATGATCTTTAATCAAATACAAGGAAGAGAGAGTAATTTATTTAATCACTCGCTCTTCCTTCTTTTTATCTATGCTTAAGCTTCTAGTCGAAAAGGATCCTAATCTAAAACAATAAAAATGAACTTCGAAAATGTTCTCCAAGCTCATAGACTTTACTATCAATTTCCACCTAAAACCACTGTTAACACACAATTATTAACGTGGTGGATTTTCCACTCCAAAATTAATCCAATCCTCTTTTGGTGGTCCATAAACTCCAAAAGGTTTGATTCCTGCCTGACGCATAAGAACTGTAACTTGCCCACGATGATGAACAATGTGCTTGATTAGACCCATCAAAATTTGAGCATTTGATTCTTCCCTACCAAATGCATTTTGCACTTCCTGCAGAGATTTGTCTGACCATTGTTGTTCAATAACTTCAGCCGCATTTGAACACACATTTTTAAATGTCTCAGCAATTTCCTTGGCTGATTCGGGCACACTTTCTCCATTTTCTATATCATCAATCTTCAATCCGAAATTCGCTAAATATTCTGGAATACTTGTCGTTAAATGCCACGCAATCCTTCCTAAGGTACGACCTTCTGGATAAACCTGTTGTCCTAATGAATCATCAGTCAAACCATCCAAAACCTTTTGAGTTAACGCTGCTTCGTTATTCCATTCTTTCATATAATCTACAATCGTTACATACATAGGTAATTCCTCCGTAATCCATTCGATTTAAATCTGTATACGAAGTTACATTATAAAACATTTGTTCTTATCATTCAATTTCCATTCCTGACTTTCCATCTGCTTTAACATTGCCTTAATTTTCATCTTGCTTTTTGTTCGTTTCCTCCAAAAGTTTCGCCTCAAAAATTTCCTCGTCAGTTTCAGTTTTAATACTTTCTTCTATACGGATTCGACCTTTACCCACTAAGACCCCTCCTTAAGAAAACGCTTACCACCATTGTAAAGAAACAAAAAAAAAAGTAAACATGACAAAAGTAACGAAGATTAAATTTTTAGAATGTTTAAATTAATTTACCTTTAATATAGACAAAGTATGTGTATTTACCTAATGATATAAGTCTAGATTACATCGATTAAACGTTTTATCCTCCACAAAACCCATTACTTTAGTCACTGGTTTATCGGATACTGTTTATGGTTATCTGTTTTGTGGTAAAAGCTAATAGAATAATTGCTTAAAGGAATCAATTATAAAAGCTAGAGTTAAGTAACTATAACGAATAAAAGGATGATAGCAATGGGTTTATCAAGCTTGTCAAATAAAATATTAATAATTAGCTATAAAGAAGCTATCAAATTAAATTTGAGTCCTGAATTCATTAGTATTCTTGAATCGGAGATCATTAATAGAGATCTTTCTCTTGAATCATTTCAAGTAAAACAATTAACCAAATTTAAATAACTGGGATGACTGACTCAGAAATCTAAATAAGAATAATATACGTGTAACTTGAGTTGGCCTCACTTTTAAAACCTAAGTGATCCATCCTCTTTTAAACAATCCATTTTTTTTGAAGAGGTTTTCTCGCTTTAGTACGAAGAAATATAAAAAAAGTTGAGGATATCTCCCCAACTTTATACTTGTTGTTTTGTTAACTTCTTGTCCTTCTTAGTTTCTTGTTGTATGTTTGGTTGAATGTCACTAGAACTTCTAAGTGGAATCTCTCTTAGGAAGAAGGTTAAGCATACAGCAACAATCATGACGATCGCAGCAGTCATAAACACGCCTGATAATGCAAAGCTCATTGAATCCTGAAGCATGGTTACAATTTTATCAAAGAAAGAATTTAATTCTTGTGGTAAACTTTTTTGTATTTGAGACAACTTCTCGTGATCCAACAATAGCTGTGGATTTTGTAAAGCAGTAAGTTGTTCCTGCATTTCAGGTGGTACAGCTTCTGCTTGTTCACTTATACCTGCAAATGATTTGGACATCTTATCACTCATGCGTTGATTTAACACGGTACCCATGATTGCAACGCCAACGGTTCCACCGACTGAACGGAATAACTGCGATGTTGCAGTTGCAACGCCTAAATATTCTTGTTCAACAGCATTTTGTACAGTTAAGGTAAAGACAGTCATTCCGATTCCAAGACCCATACCTACTAATATTAAGTAAATGATTAATGCCCATTGTGAAGTTTGAGCATCCATCATCGTAAATAAGAACAATCCAATTGTTGTAGTAACCAATCCAATAATAGCTTGAAGCTTATATTTACCAGTCTTCGTAATTATCTGTCCGCCAATACCACTTGCAACAACTAATCCAAGTGTCATGGTCATGGTGATAAAACTTGAGTGTGTGGCACTAAAACCTAAAACTCCTTGAACAAAATACGGAATATACATAACACCACCAAACATAGCTACTCCAATAGCAAAACCGATAATATTTGAAATTGTAAAAATACTATTTTTAAACAGATACAACGGTATTATCGGACTTTTGGCTTTTCTCTCCACTAAGATAAACAGAATAAACGAGAAGATAGCCCCTACAAACAAACCGATAATCTGTCTAGAATCCCAGTCATACTTTGTTCCTGCCCAGGAGAATGCGAGTAATGCTTGAACAATGGTTAAGGTTAAAAAGATCGAGCCAAAATAGTCGACTTTCTCTCCTAGCTTCTTTTCAGACTTAGGAAATAGCTTCCATATCAACATTGCGGCACCAAACCCCAAAGGTAAAAACACCCAAAACACCCATTTCCATTCTAAGTTATCTACAATATATCCACCAAGTGTTGGACCAAAAACACTCGAAATTCCAAAAACAGCCCCCATTGCCCCCTGCCACCGACCACGTTCTCGAGGAGCAAACAAAATCACCAACAGCAGTAAAAGCAGTCGACATAATCATACCCGCCCCAAATCCTTGTATTCCTCGAAAGATAATAAGTTGTATGATGTCTTTAGATAAACCAGATAAAAAGGCTCCAATCATAAAAATAAAGATTCCAATTAAAATAAATGGCTTACGTCCATAAATATCTGATAACTTACCGACTAATATCGTTGTAATGGCAGACGTTAACATATAAATGGTAAAAACCCAACTATAGTAGTCTAACCCACCTAGATCTGCAATGATTTTAGGTAGTGCATTCCCTACAATTGTTTGGTTAACTGCAGCAAAAAACATGGCCCCAATAATAGCAATCATAATTGTAACTTTTTCCTTTTGACTTAAATGTTCCAATATTTTCCCACCTCAATATAGAAGATATTATTTAGTAGTTAACAAGAATTTGTATGTATTAAGCTCTAGGTAACGAAAAGACCTGATGATAGTTTTACCTGTACAGTAACATTTAGTAGGTACCATAGGAACTCTGCTATTAATGAATCGTTGTAAATCAAATAAAGTAGGCCCAGATTTATAATTTATTTTAGCGTTATATAAAATACTTAATCTATTTAATTATTATGTTTGTTAAGTATTATCATTTCCTGATTATATTCTGCTTTCATCAAAAAGGCAAACAATATTTATCAACAATTATAGATACATTCCACTCTGGTAAAGTGTTTTACTTTTCCCACATTTTAAATAGCTTTTGGATATCCAAAAACCCCTATTTTAAGAATTAAAAAAATAAAAAAAACCATTTTGATAAATGATTAATTTGATCAAAGTGGATTTTCCCATTAGATTTAAGCTTGTTTTAATAATAAAGTATGATCACTTTCTATATTGTTCCACAATCACGGTAGTATACATTTAAGTTATTTTTATTGCTTTATGTTCACTCTTAATACCTATGAAATTGATAAATAGAATATAAATAGGAAAGACCATCAAAGCTCCTATTATCAGAAAGCCCGTAACAGGATTAGGAGCATCCCCTCCATTTGTTATCGGGAATAAAGATGCGAAAATATATATAAAAAAATACAAAATATGGAACTCAAAGGATAACCGTCCAAAAGTTAGCTATTCGACCTTTTATCCATTTTTTGTAAGCGGAAGGAGCAGGATTGTACCTAATATAAACCCAACAACAATAGTTACACTACTTAGTGTATTTATAGTACCAATATTCCAACTCGTTAACCTACTAATCCTCTAAACATTCCTAAAATCTGGATTGGAACAACGATCATCAGAGCATATAGAATGCTGACCACATTTAGTTTTATGAAATACTTCATTTACCCCCCAATTATATTCCCTTTTTATAAAGGGAATAGGAATACATAAATGGTACTCCAACTAGAACTGCTACTATTATAAGAGTTATTGGTAGCCAGTTTATCGGTAAAAAACTTCCAATAACCATACAGATTCCACCAACTATCCACAAATAGCCAGCCATATGATGTGTTTTATTCCAATTTTCTGTACTATTAAGTGTCCAAGATATTTTAATACCGACTGTATAATTTTGCTTACATTTAGGTAAATAATTTCCACACACGATGATGATGATACCTACCATTGCAGGGGCAACAACTTGAATTGGAATATTATATCCAAGTGCTTTAAACAATATTATCGGCGTTAAAATGACTGACATTATGGGTATGATCCATCTTCCTAACAGCTTTAATACGGAAGAGGCATTAGCATTTTTAGGATCATTTTTAATCATAAAATGTGAAAATATATTAATTCCAGCTAGGAATAAAGGTAATCCCCAAACCGCAATTGCCTTTGGAGCAAAATTATCAGGAGTTCCAGCAGAATCCCAACGAATAGCTATTTGGTTTGGTAGCTTATTATATAGTACTAACGCAAGTATAATAGGTAGCAAACAAACCAGAGTGGAAGTAATCATCGTCATATCAATTTTTCTTGTCATTTTCTTTTCCTCCAAACTGTGAAAACCATAGCATTACTTCTTCAAATACTGAAACATTTATTTCGTAATAAATGAAATTCTTATACTTAGTTTCAAAAATCAATCCTGTTTTTTTTAATTGAGACAAATGGTAAGAAATTGTAGCACCTGTCATATCAAATCGTTTCCCTATTTCCCCAGCTGACATTTTCCCATCTTTTAACATGACTAAAATTTCTCGTCGCACTGGGTCAGATAGTGCTTTAAAAGTTTCTGGAAACCCCAACATAACACCTCCACTCAAGTATTTAGATATATATCTAAATAGAATTGTACACCATTGCATAAAAATAGTCGATATCTATTTACCTTCATAAATCATCCCAACTGTAAAGTGACAATAAAGTCGTTTAAATCTGTATGTTACTCAACAATTGCTCCCTTTAATGGAAGATCGTCCAGATCACTATTGCAGTAGTTATTTCTAGAAAAGCCCATTTAGCGGTATAACTTATCTTTTCTTCATTATGGATTTCAAGTTTTTTTGTATCATGGTCAATATTTTCTTATTTGTAAGGTCCAATCGTGATAAAATCAAACAAATAGAGCTATGAAATTGGCTATAACAGACATCGTGAAAAAAGTCATAACAATAAAGGGGAAAGATATAAATGACAGAATTACAGGATTGGAAAAATAGTGCTCGCGGGCATAAATTTATAGGTTCTTTCAGCGGAGGAAAGGATAGTGTCTTAGCTCTATACAAAGCAATGAAGGTTGGAGAAGCGGTTGGACTGATCGTCATGCTAGAGGAAGAAGGGAAACGTTCCAGATCCCATGGAATGCCTCCGGAACTCATACGTGCCCAAGCTAAATCTATAGGTTTGCCCCTATATACTGGAGCCGCAAGTTGGACAGATTATGAAAAAGTATTTATGCGCCTTTTAGAAAAAGCTAAAAATCAAGGAGCAGAAGTGTTAGTAACTGGAGACTTAGATATGCCTGCTCATGGCTGTTGGCATGAAAAGGTTACGAAGAATGCTGGATTAAAGCTGGGAATGCCTTTATGGGAAATGAACCATCGTGAAGCTGTCGAAGAGTTCATAAATCTTGGATTTGTAACGATCATTGTAACTATTAATTTATCATTTGGTATGCGAGAGGATGATTTAGGGCGAACGTTAACCCATGAATATGTGAAGGAGCTAGAAGCACGTGGTATTGATCCCTGCGGAGAAGGTGGCGAATTCCATACTACAGTAATAGATGGACCCATTTTCAAACATCCTATTCAAGTACGTAAATGTGAGATTATTAAGGACGGAGAATATGTTTTTATGCCTTTGGAGCTTGTTCAGATGGAGAATTTATAAAGGATAAAGTAACTTAAAAATACCACTTCTATTTAAAATTGTTATTCTATTAAATTGGTCAGATTGCGAAATAAAAATTTTATACTAAACCCAATCTAGGCTGTTGATCGACTTACAATTGAGAATCAGATCGTATAATTTCCCTTCTCGTCTTATGTCATTTAAATCCTTATTTCACCGTTCCTTCATATCTCAATAAAGTAAAATTGTTAAGTAACTCCCTTTCATTAATTGATATTCTGATTTCCAAGTCTTTAGTTCGTAAAACAAAATCTTTGACACCAATAAATTCAGATTCAGCAATCAAATAGAATTGTGTTCCCTTTTTTAAACCTTTAAAATTATTCTTTAATTTATATATCTTCATAATCTTACCTAGCTACTCCTTTTAAAATCGATTAATTGAAAACTGACATTATCTATTATAGCTTATGGTTGATTTATCACGCTATGATTATTGGAGTGGAGGACGCGTGAGACTCTTTCAGGAGAAGGCAAGTCTTGGAAAGCCCACGAAACGAACGTCTGGAACGGAGAACCTTTCATTTTAACAGTACCTTTCATAAAAAAATCCCCTTTAGATAATGCCTATCCAAAGGGGAAGATTTCGTGACTTTTTTATAACAATCCACACCCAACACTGATATGAATGGATGATGGAAATCGCAAAAACTTACGATAATATTCTTTAACTTTCAATCGTTTATATTACCATCAGGAAAGCCATCTTATATCTCAATTTATTCGTATACTCTTGAATTTTTTTACTAAATAAAAAATACAAGCGATTAAAAGTGTAATGACTATGACAGGAATAATGTATGGTTGTGCTTCTTCTTTTATATACATCCAATTATTTCCTAACTGTATACCTAAGTATAAAAAAAAGATCGTCCATGGAATCATAGCCACAATCGTATAAAAGGTAAATTTCCATATTGGCATCTTGGCAATTCCCGCAGGTATGCTAATCGCATGTCTGACAACAGGGATAAATCTTGCTCCGAATATTACACCTGAACCATATTTTTCAAACCACGATTCTGATAGATCTAAATGGTGTTTCTTAATTAGCAGAAATTTCCCATACTTTTCGAGAAAGGGTCTACCTCCGTAGCTACCTATCCAGTATAAGATTAATTGAGCAATGGTCCCTCCTATTACTCCTGCTATGATTGCTCCGATAAACCCTATCCTTCCAAGTACAATCATATATCCACCGTAACCTAATACGATTTCACTTGGAATGACCTCAAGCATAAGTCCAATTGCAATACCAAGATAACCAAGTCCTGTCAGCCATTCCAATATACCCAGAATCGCTTCCTCCATATGTCCACACCCTTACCCTAATATTTATGTCCAAGCAACTCTTGTCCGTATATAGGTATGAAGGTTATGTAGAAATTAGCCCTGTTTTTTACAGTCAAAATAGTAAACCTAGGTATATGACGATAAAAGATATATACAGAGCTTAGCTAAACTTATAGATAATAATGGCATGAACAAATACAATGTTTTAACCATCTATTTTAGTGAATATCCTTCTTCTTAAATCTTCCACCTCTAACCTCTGCAATGTTTGCAACTGCTAAAAATGCAGAATGATCATGGTCCTCAACAATTGACTTTAGTTTCGCTTCTTCTAGTCGCGTAATAACACAGAAAATCACTTTTTTATCGTCTCCTGTATATGCCCCTTCCCCATTTAGGTACGTTACACCTCGTCCTAAACGAGCTAATATTGCATCCCCAATTTCGCGATACTGGTCACTTATAATCCATGCTGATTTGGATTCATCAAGTCCTTCGAGGACAATATCTATTGTCTTGAAAGCAACAAAGTAAGCGATCAATGAATACATCGCCCTGTTCCATCCAAAAACAAAGCCAGCACTACCTAATATAAATATATTAAAAAACATGATAATTTCGCCTACAGAAAAGGGTAGTTTCTTATTCGCTAATATTGCTAAAATTTCAGTTCCATCTAACGATCCGCCATAACGGATAACAATCCCGACACCAACTCCGAGAATGATTCCACCAAAGACAGTTGCTAAAAGGATATCCTCTGTAAATGCTGGAACTGGATGTAATAATACTGTAGCGATTGAAAGCACGGATATTCCAAACACAGTCGATACCGCAAATGTTTTTCCTATTTGTTTATATCCTATAAAGAAAAACGGAATATTAAGTAAGAAAATAAATAACCCTAGTTTCCAGCCTATTAAATGAGAAAGGATAATCGAAATACCCACAATTCCTCCATCAATGACCTTATTAGGAACTAAGAAAATCTCTAAGCCCACAGCCATCAAAATAGCACCAATACAGATAAATAATGCCCTTTTAAAGATTTTCCCTTTCGTTAAACCTTGATGTTTTTTTATTTGCTGTTGTACTTCCAGTGGAATTTCTGTCATCATAGTCCCCCTTGTTAATCATTATCTATCTATATAGCTATGACTGTACATTTATAAAGACTGTCATTTATTATAATGAGTAGCCATAACAAAACACGTTAAAAAACTAATTTGTTACCCTACTATTATAACGCATTAGAAATAAAGTATGGATTTTTAACTACTCTCTCTATTTTATTCGTCACAAAAAGCTTGAATTTATATAAATTCAAGCTTTTTAAGTGGCGTTTACTCGTCGTTATTTTCTTGACTTTTTCTCATTATGATTTGTTTCAGCTAAATCATTTCCAAAGTCTTTATCTGTATTAACTGCATCACTAGCTTTTTTCATTTTCTTTTGTTGATTTTTATGATTATCTCTAGAAGCCATTTGATTCCCTCCTTATTTTCGGATTACTCAACTACATCAGTAAGGGTCAGCGTCATGCCCTTTATTGACTGCTGCTTCAGTTGCTTTATCGCCATCTTTATTACCTAGTGGTTTCTGGCTAGACCCCTTATTGGAAGCATTTTCTAATCCCTCTCTTAAACGACGACCGTATTCTTCATCTGCTTCTTCCGCGAGAGCAATCATCTTATCTTGTAATCTTTGATCACATATAGAAAGGTCTGCAATTAAGTTTGATAGTAATTCATTTCTTTCCCATTCTTTGAACATGCGATATGTTTCACCAGCTTGTTTTGTGTTACTCTGACGATCAATCGATTCACGTACAAGGTTTCCTTCAACTTTCGGTGTATGCTCCTCGCCATATTGCTTTGCTTCTTTTAAACCACCAAGGATTGATGGTTCATAGTTAATATGCGGATTTTGTCCGGGAGCGAGGTCAACCTTGTATTGCATCTGTCCTCCACTTTGGTTCGTTGCTACCCTTTTTTTCGGAGCGTTAATTGGCAGTTGTAAATAGTTTGCCCCTACACGATGCCTTTGCGTATCTGAATATGAAAATGTTCTGCCTTGTAACATCTTGTCATCTGAAAAATCAAGACCATCAACCAATACACCTGTACCAAAGGCAGCTTGCTCTACTTCTGTAAAATAATCCTCTGGGTTTTTATTTAATACCATTTTGCCGACTGGTAACCATGGAAACTGGTCTTCTGGCCATAGTTTCGTATCATCGAGCGGGTCAAAATCAAGTTCAGGATGAGCGTCATCACTCATAACTTGAACAAGTAGTTCCCATTCTGGATAATCTCCACTCTCTATCGCATCATATAAATCCTGTGTCGCATGGTTAAAGTTTTTCGCCTGAATTTCTTCAGCTTCTTTTTGTGTTAAGTTTTTAATTCCCTGTTTTGGTTCCCAATGATATTTTACAAGAACCGCTTTCCCTTCACTGTTGATCCATCTATATGTATTAACCCCTGATCCCTGCATCATTCGGTAGTTTGCTGGTATCCCCCAAGGTGAATAAACAAACGTAACCATATGGAATGTCTCTGGAGAACTAGCACAAAAGTCAAAGAATCTTTCGCTATCTTGGATATTTGTAACAGGATCCGGTTTAAAAGCATGAATCATATCAGGAAATTTTATTGCATCGCGGATAAAAAATATCTTTAAATTATTTCCGACTAAATCCCAGTTTCCATCTTCTGTATAAAATTTAACGGCAAATCCTCTTGGGTCACGAAGCGTTTCTGGTGAATGACCACCGTGGATAACGGATGAAAAACGGACAAACACAGGAGTTTGCTTACCTTTTTCTTGAAATAACTTTGCTCGTGTATATGTTGATACAGCTTCATCACCTGCTGTACCATACGCCTCAAAGTAACCATGTGCCCCAGCTCCTCGTGCATGAACCACTCGCTCGGGTATCCGCTCTCTATCAAAGTGACTAATTTTCTCAAGGAAATCGTAATTTTCTAAAGTTGCCGGACCACGGTTACCTACTGTTCTCATATTTTGATTATTAGTGACAGGATGTCCTTGTCGGTTTGTTAACGTGTCTTCATTTTCTTCATTTGTTTTTGGTCGATCTCGATTGGATGGATCCTTTTTCATCTTTTATCCTCCTATTCATCAAATGGAATTTTCAGGAATCGGTATATCCCATTCATACTTTCTCCTATTTTCCATTTAATATTCAAGTAGGTAGGTAGTTTTTGCTAGTATTCATGCGTCCTCTTCTTCCTACAATTTAATAAGGAATAGCACGAAAAAAAATGCTTAGATTATTAAATCCAAGCATCTTTAATAGAAGCTGTTTTCGCAAAGATTGTTGTATTCCGTATAAATGACTAATGTACACGTTTTAAGTATATCCTCGTGCTCTTTTCACTAAATTACACTGATATCGCTTTGGAGATAGCTATTCTATTAAACAAAACGAAATACCAATGAACCTATAGGTCAGCAGGATATACTAATCCGATTTGTTTTCTAACCGTTTCTATTATCGTGGACGTTAGTAAAGAGTTCTCGTGAGAATTCAACTTTGATTGTAGGTCTTTATTTGTAATAACATTGATAAACTCTCTTGCTTCATAATACATACTATCAAAATCCTGTTTTACTGTTAAATCCTCTATTGTTCCATCTTTATAATGAATCTTAACGCTTTCTGGTGTATGGATCTTATCGATTATTATACTACCATTTTCACCTTGGATTTCAGAAGGGACATAGGAGTTAGTAATTTTTGAATACATAATCACTGCATCCATATCCTCATAAGTTAGCAAAATGCTACCCTCTCCATCTACACCTGATTCAAGCATATAACTAGTTGCTTGTATTTGTTTTGGTTCTCCAAATAAATTAACGGCCGGATAGAGACAATAAATACCAATGTCCATTAAGGATCCATTTGAAAAAGTTGGATCGAAAGCATTTAAAACGATACCCTCTTTGTATTTATCATAACGTGAAGAATATTGACAGTAGCTTGCAAAATATCGTCTTACTTTACCTATTTTCGAAAGATTCTCCTTTATCGCTAAGAAATTAGGTAATAAAGTCGTTTTCAACGCTTCCATTAAGACGACAGAATGTTTATTAGCGATCTTTATCATCTCTGTTAATTCTTTCTTGTTTGATGCAATTGGTTTCTCACAGAGTACATGCTTATTATTTTCCATACATAGAATTGCTTGTGATGCATGTAATGAATTAGGACTCGCAATATAAACTGCATCAAATTTGTCACTACTAGCGAATTCTTTTAAATCCGTATATGTATGCTCAATTGTGAATTTATTTGCAAAGTTCTCCGCTTTTTCACTTGTTCTAGAATAGACCGCTGTGAGAGCAAAGCCATCAACCTTACTTGCGGCTTGAATAAAGCTTTCTGTAATCCAATTTGTACCGATTATACCAAACCTCACCATAAGTATCCCTCCATATATCTAAGCTAATGGAAGTATAACTTTTTTTCAGTAAAAGAGAAAGGTCTCCACACCCAGATCGCTTAATTGATAGCGTTTCCATAACAAAAAGATCTTACTTCCTAGAACATTTTTATAATGAAAGAACAAGAAATATGTCATAATAGATAAAGGTTGCTTTCGCAAAAATTGTTGTTTTTCGTAATGTGCTCTATTTTACGTTATTTACTTTACTTGCCTAAATAATTGAGTCATTAATAAATACTTACGTATTTAATATGCATTCTACTATTAAAATAATCCTCTTATCAAGAAGGATAGAGCCCCGTTCTACCCCTTAAATAAAAAAAAGATTAAAGGAGATAAAAAAGATGAAAAAATTAATTGCTATTGACCTAGATGGAACATTATTATCATCGAACATTGAAATTTCTAAGGAAAATATCCAAGCCATACAAAAAGCACAAGAAGCGGGACATATTGTGATGATTTGCTCTGGACGTGCACCAGAAGACATTAAAACAGTTATTGATCAAACTCCCCTCCAGTGTCCAGTAGCAGGTAGTAATGGCACAATGGTGATTGCTGATGGGAAATTACTAAGTCAAGTTTCCATTAACAAAGAAAAGGTCGATAACGTTGCTGCCATTCTTAACGAAAAACAATTTCCATTTAAACTGTATACTAGCGAAGGAATCTACGTAGCTAAAACCTGGGCGGATCGTATGCTTGCCTTTTTAGAAAAAAATCCTGAGGTTAGCAAAGGCTTAACCCCAAAGGAATACAAATTTATGACCGAGCAACCTAAAGAGTCAGATTCAATTAAATTATTTGAACAGATTGATGATGTACTAAATAAAGAGAATATCGCGATTCAAAAGTTTTTTATTCCGACTATCTCAGGAAAAGCGGAACTGATTGCCACACTTAAAGAAATTGAGGACATTTCTATCACTACATCAGGTCCTTTTAATATCGAAATTATGGATGTAAATGGACATAAAGGAAACGGTGTTAAGGTAATGGCAGAGTATTTTGGTATTCCGATCGAAAACACAGTAGCCATTGGTGACAATTTCAATGATGTACCTATGTTAGAAGTAGCAGGTCTTTCTATTGCGATGGGGAATGCAGATCCAACAGTCAAGGATTTGGCGGATGTTGTAACCTTAACGAATAACGAGCATGGTGTTGCACATGCGATTGAAAAGTATGTATTAATAAACAACTAATCTTAAATGCTACAAAAGGTGATCTATTTTTAACCTTTGTAGCATTTTTGTTACCATGTTTTTATACAGAGTTAAGCGATATACATGAATCTTTGCCTACCTAAATCTTCATTCATTTAAAATTTAGTAAAGAGGTGTTACAAATTGGAACAATTTAAAGCACTTGTATTAGATGAAGTAAATAATCAAAAGAAACTTGAAATTAAATCCCTCTCTAAAAAGGATCTACATGAAGGAGAAGTAACAGTAAAGGTTCAATACTCAAGTGTGAATTTTAAAGATGGAATTGTAGGTATTCATGGCCAATTCGTAAATAAATTCCCACTCATACCTGGGATTGACCTAGCAGGAACTGTTATAGAATCAAAGGATCCTCGTTTCAAAACTGGTGATCCCGTTATAGTAACAAGCTATGAGCTAGGAACAGGACATCATGGCGGTTATAGTGAAATTGCAAGAGTTCCTGCTAAATGGGTGGTGCCCCTACCTGAAGGTTTAACCTTAAGGGAATCAATGATATTAGGAACAGCTGGTTTTACAGCGGGCCTTTCCGTACAACGATTAGAAGCTAGCGGATTAAAGCCTGAACAAGGTCCTGTCCTTGTAACAGGAGCAACTGGTGGAGTAGGTAGTATCGCTGTCGACATATTGGCGGGGCGAGGGTATGAAGTGGTAGCTAGTACAGGTAAAACGAACCAACATACGTATTTAGAAAAATTGGGTGCAACGCAAATTATTCACCGTGATGAAGTGATCGATTCTACACCACAACCACTCAGGGAAGTACGCTGGGCTGGAGCAGTTGATCCTGTTGGCGGAAAAACCTTGCAATATATTCTTAGTACACTTAAGTACGGTGCTAGTGTAGCGACAAGTGGACTGACTGGAGGGGTTGATGTTCAGACAACAGTAGCTCCTTTTATTGGCAGGGCAGTAAGCTGGCTCGGTGTTGATTCAGTACAATGTCCTATGGATATACGAGAAAAGGTATGGCAACGATTAGCCACTGACTTAAAACCAAGAAATCTAAATGAAGAGATTGTTCACGAAATACCTTTAGAAGAGTTATCTGCCGTTTTATCTTCTATATTAGCTGGAAAAGTGCGCGGTAGAACAATTGTAAAACTAGCCTAATACCGAATAAAAACTAGGTTTGTCCATTTCATGAATAGAGCAAACCTAGTATAATCATTCGCTTATTTTTACAAGCTGATCCCTTTCTACATCAAACTCACCAATTTCATCACTAGGATCTTTATCATATTTTATAATGCCAATCGTTTTTTCAGTTCCCTGCATAGTAGACCAATTGGCATCGTCAACAATTAAGAACATATCTCCGTAAACTCTAGCGTCTCCAATCATTTTATTTCCTTCATACGTTACTTTTAAGGGCTGTCCATCTATAGTGACTTCGTTTAATTTTCCTTTTGCAAAAAGCACCATCTCATCCTTTTTTAAGTCACGCAAAGATGTAATTGGTTCTGTGTCTGAGTCATTTATTACTTCTATAAATAACCCTTTTTCTAGTATTGCTTTAGCTGTTTTTTCTTCTAAAATGACTATTTCTTGATCTCCAGCTTCAGCAACCTTCACTGAGTATCCATCTTCTTCAAGAGATTTTTCTACCTTTTCAAATGAACTCTCTATTTGCTGTTGATCTCCATACAAAATGATTCCATTTGCCTGTGGAAAGAATTTATCGATTGGATTGCAACCTGACAATAAGAATCCTAATACTGTTACATTAACAAAAACTGTAAGAATTTTTTTCATATTTAGAAACTCCTTTTATTATATTTAGGCTTTTTTCTAAAAGTTTGTTGTTCTAGCGCAATCTTAGGGTGTGGATCAGAGTAATTAAGCGAAAAATGCACGAAGATAAACGTAAAACATGTACATTAGTACTGAAAACAACATCCTCTGCGAAAACAGTCTATATTTATATCAATCAACCTAACTTCCTAGCTAGGAGATACCTATTCATCGTTTCGTTGATTTAACGCATATGCTACTTGTTTACCATCAATCCACACACCTACAACAGCTAAAATGATTTCAATGATTTTATTCATTTTGAATTAACCCCTTCTCAATTGAATTTATTATCTTGCTGTTGATTTCATTATAGGAGAAATATTAATTACTACCCATCTATTTACATTACACTTTTCTTACACTCATGTAAGAAAGCATAAAAAAACGGTCTTCCCTTTTAGGAAAGTCCGCTTTTATGTTGAAAACAGGCCATCATGCAGCAAAATATCGTCGCTACACCACAGAGAATGAAGATATGTCGAACTGTCAATACTGATTCTTAATCTAGTCAATCCATCATTACATTAATTGTGGCTCACTCTATTTTTTAAACCGAATGAATGAGATAGGTCCTCTTTGGGTCCTCTTTGGGTCATTTTCGGGGTTATAGGGGTTTATTTTCATGGTCAATCAAGAATAGTGGTACTTTAGATCGCAGGTAACAATCAATCAAATCATTTAAAATGGAAAAAAATAAAAAAGTGTTACTTAGAGTATAAGCACTACCTACCTTGTAACAGGAAGGAGTTCGAATGTACACAAAGCGAAAAAATATCTGAAGGTTGATTCATATTACTTTCTCATTGAATGTACTTGTGCGAGCCGTCACAGTTGGGCATCCTTTGTGATTGTCCACAAGTGCAATCATTTAATCCCTTTCCATTGAGAATTTTCTCCATACATTTTTCAACCCTTGACTCCCGTGTTTTGGTTTGTTTGGGTTGAGAAAAATGTAGAATGTATGCTCTTTGCCGTCCCGGAGTCAATGCTTCAAAAGCAGTTTTCAAGATAGGGATTTCATCGAATTTATTTTGAAGTTCTTCAGGAATTAAGAATTCTGTATTCTTTTTAATATTCACTTCCAAACCAGCTTTTTCAACTTCAATGGCTTCCTGAATATAGGCTTTCAAGATGGATTCCATTTCAACTATTTCTTGAACATTTGTGAAGCGAATCTGGCGCGCTGCCTGTACATTCTTCGTTTGTTGGATTAGAATTCCATGGGTATCCTGTAACAAGGCACCTTTGTGAAACAGAAGCGCACAATATTCTTTAAATCCGTGTATTAAAACGATGTTTTTTTTCTCAAACGTGTAACAAGGATGCATCCATTTAAATTCTTCGGTCAGCTCACAGTCAAGAACGATCTTTCTCAACTTCTCATATTCTTCCGTCCACTTTTTGGCTTTACTTAAAAATTCATCAACCTTAGGATTTGTCATCAAGGAACACCCCTCTTCAATTATTCAATCATCTGACAGTCAAGAAAGATTTTAGTTCTCTGTGGAATTGGCTGGTTTACCTCAGCCGTGTAATCATCACAATATACGGCAATTCACTTTACAACAAGGTGTAAACTCTATGCAAATCTAGTTAACATAATCAGATGTTATAAATACTGTAAAAGGACTTTCGACTGGAAGATCCTTTTAGCCGCTTGTTCAATTAAAACAGGTTAGCTCTAAAGAAATAAGAGTTAACATACATCTTCAATCTTATTAGTGAAAATTTTAACCTTCGCAATAACTATTAATAACATTCCAATTAACAGAAAACTATTAAAAAATAATTTCAAACCAATAGTTGGGGATTTCGATAAAAGACTACTTATTACCATGAACAAAATCCCAATACATGATAGAAAATATGAGAACATCTTATGGGTACGTTTGAGTAGAATATAGCCTAGAAGGACTATCAGATATGTACCACTAAGCAACATAAGGAAAGGAAAAGTAGGCACAAATTTAGCTGCGTATACAAAATGGTCAATTGGTAGAATATCACTTGCATATTCCACTTGTCCATTCACCTTCTGAGAAAAAATAGCAGTATATTTCCATTCCCAAGGGTCCTTCAATATTTCGCTACCTTCATACCATGCAGCCCCAGCAGAAATTATTAATAGTATTGAAGCTAAACCAAGTTGGATAAGTATCCTAATGGACATTTTCTTCACCTCAATAATACTTTTATAGACTCCATTTAAAAACCTCCGACTATGAATTAGTTTTTTTAGGTAATACCTCCTTAATCCATTTATCAAGAATATCCCTCGACATTTCTCCTTCATAGATTCTATTAACAGTACCATCAGAGTTTAGAAAGAAAGATGCTGGAAGGTTATACACATCGTAAGCATCGTATACTTGGCTACTTTTATCCAAAGCTACAGGTAGAGATAACTTATTGCTCTTAATAAAACTACTAGCTGTTATTTGTGATTCTTGAATATTAACAGTTACAACTTCAAAGTTGTGATCTTGATACTGATCATATGCATCTTGGATAGCAGGCATTTCCCTTTTACATGGGATACACCAACTACCCCAAAAATTTATTAGCACAGCTTTTCCTTGAAGATCGTTTAACTCTATCGTTTCACCGTCTAATGTTGGGAGAATGAAATTTGGAGCTTCTTGATTTACCTGTACCCTCTGATTTTGGTCTTTTCGTATAAGATTTGAATAAAGTGAATATATTAGAGCACTTAAAAGAATCGTTAGTATGATTGTTCTTATCCAGAATCGTTTATTTTTTTTCATAATAGACATCATCCACTTAATCCCTTCTACGTTAGTTCAATAAAGAAGGCGACCTTCTCTATTGGAGTGTCGCACCCTTTATTTCAAGATGAACCTTTTTAACCATCATCCTTATCAAGGATTTTCTCTAAATTTTTTAAAATTTCATCATTTTGTTTCGTGATGTTATGTAAATCCTTTGATATTAGTGGTAAGTAGTAAATAATGAATATACCAACGGCAATAAAAAATAGTACATATAGTAGTTGCAATTACCTCATATCCCCCAAAAATCGTCTGTAAATAATTGTAACATTACTTCCTTAACAAATCTGTTTATTTATTGGAAGAAGAAAAAAGGTTGTAGCAGTTAAATAAGAAAAATTAGTATTTAGTCGTTCCTTTTCATTAAAATTTGCTTCTTAATATGATGTTCCATGTGTTCAAAATAGTCCTGTATAAGCCAATTTAATGTTTTTTGATGGTGATTACCAATATCACATATATTAGATAATTTCTCCGCAGGGATATTTATAATTATATAAATTACTTGCTTATTTAGAGTTTGAAACAGTGTTAGTATTTCATTAAGAGGCCTTTCTTGATAATTCTGAACTACCACCCATTGTTCTTGATTATACGACTGGATAACATAAGGTTGTTCTGAATATTGAATTTTTACAAACCTTTCAATATTATTTATTGCAGAGTCACAAAGATGACCTAATATCTCTTTTTTTGACCATTTATTTGATGAGGGTCGATTAGATATTTCTATTTCCGACATTGAGTTGTATGCTTTTGGTAGTGAATGTATCCAATGGTTTATTCCATTTATTACATTTTCCATACTCCCACACCCTTCCATATATCTAAGAAACAATATTCGTCTAAAACCCTTATTATCCCTTCTTTAACTTTGACGTTCCTTTAAGTACAAGTATTCACAATCTCTTAGATAATGTTCTTAGACAATCTATCCTAAAAATAAGATAAGCGCTTTTCCTTGTTATAGGGAAGCGCGTCATCCTAAATAGCGTGTAGTAAAGCACCCAATGGTTGAATTAAAGCTTAATTTTGTTGATCCAAACTATCAAATTAATCTTTTTTTGTATAAAAGAACTCCCACTCATTCCCATCTGGGTCAGTAACCCAGAATTTATCTTGAGTAGCATAACAGCATGTTACATCCATTTCCTCTCTTGCAAAAAATCCTTCCTTCTCTAAACGATTTTTATGTTGGAATACTTCTTCTTGGTTTTCTACTTGAAAACCAAAATGCCCAACTTGGTTTCCAGACACTTTTTCCATCACATTTAATGTGAAATTCAGTTCTGGATTTTCAAGTAAAAACTTTGCATAATCCTCCTTAACCTTGACTGGCTCAACATTAAATAATTTTCCATAGAAATTAATAGATTTCGTTAAATCGGTAATATTTAACCCAATGTGAACGTTCATAAATTTTCCTCCTATTAATCAATTTTTTTTGATGTATAAAACATTATAAATCAACTTTTTTTGATTTATAAGATGATTATAGTAGAAATATTTCGTTATTGCAATTCAATTCATCAAAAAAAATTGATGAATTTAAAAATTGACCAAAGAACTGAATCTTACAGAAGGATTCAGTCTTCATATACTCATGAATAGTTCACTAGCTGTTTTTGATTTCCAAAAGCTTAGCATAGTGCAATAACTCTTAGAAAATGGACTTTTTTAATCAATCCCTTGAACTTTGCTTCTTCTCTCAAGTAATACGACATCCCGCCAAACATCACCCATTTTCCCAATTCGCTCTCTAATGCCTACTTCTCTAAATCCCATTTGTTTATGTAATGTGAGACTAGCTATATTTTCTAACAAAATGCCTGCCTGAAGAGTCCATAAACCATTTTCTTCACTTGTTTTTACTAACGCATCAAGTAATGCTTTCCCAATTCCGATTCCTCTATATTGTTTGTTAACATAGACACTAACCTCTGCTACTCCAGCATAAACACTTCTACTAGAAGTTGGACTTAATGCTGCCCATCCAACAACTTCTTTTTCTACTGTTGCAACTAAACGACATGTAGACATATGTCCCCTATCCCATTCTTCCCAAGCTGGTGCTTGGGTTTGAAAGGTTGCTATTCCAGTTGCAATCCCATCTAAATAAATTTTCAATACATGATCCCAATGGTCCTTTTCCATATCAATGATCACTATTTCCATCTTCCCCATCACCCCTTTGAATACAACATCATAAAATCATGTTTATTTGTTTCTAATTGACATCTTAATTAAATGTAGATATAGTAAAAATATCAAAAAATATTGATTTAGAAAAGGTGCTTTTTCATGAATAAAGAAATCAACTTACAAGACACTTCATTAGAGAAGGTATTCGATCAGTATGAAGGAAAGTTTAAAGCGATTGCTGATAAAAAGAGACTTCATATTATGAACATCCTTACTCAAAAGGGTGAGATTAATGTTAACGATCTGGCTCCTATGGTAAATATGACACAATCAAAGCTATCGTACCATTTAAAAATATTATTAGACGCCAATTTAATCACCAAAGAAACAAGAGGTACATGGAGCTACTACAGACTCAACTTAGACGAGGTAAATCACCTGTTATCAGCAGAGCTCTGTTGTTTATTTAGACCTACTTGCTGATGTATTTTTAATCATTTAATCAACTTTTTTTGATTAAGAATCCATTAATAAGTCAAAAGGAAATTGAATTTTCATAGAATCTGAACTTTATAGGCACTAAATTGAAATAAGTCGAGGAATATGCTCAGAACAGACAAGCTACTATAAAAATAAAAGAATGCTTTGAGTAAAAGTGGTATTAAAATATATCATAATAGAAAGCTATTTACGAAAAAGATTGTTGTTTTTCGTAAAAAGTTCGAATGTACTCGTTTTAAGTATACCTTTGTGCCTATTGGTTAAATGACTCTGAAACCTCTCTGGAGATCACTTACATTTACATCATACACTTTTTATTAGTAGAGCAACAAACTTTTAGAAAAGGGCCTACAACAAAGACCCTATTAGAAATTTACGAAAAAGTTGACTTAATTAACTCCTAAAATACTTGTTCTTATTTACTGAAGCTTTTCCAGAAGGTTATCGAGGCGTTCAAATTGTGATGTCATTCCTTGGATAACACCCATGTCCATTACCTCCTGAAGAGCCTCAATTGACGCGAACTGAGAACGTGTAATAAGTTTCGTTTTTCCTTCGTATTCAACAAAATTCATCGTAATCAGCATCTCTGGCATTCCATCTACAGCATTGCCATCCTGATCTGCAAACACATCCGTATAAACAATTTTCTCAGGCGTAATAATCTCTTGATAAACAGATTTACCCCATGATTCTTGACCGAAAAACTCGCCTTGGTTCTCATCTGTACAACGCATACAATAATGCCATACACCGTTGGGCTTAAACTCAAATTTGCGAATTTCTGTTTGCCATCCACTTGGTCCCCACCAGTTCGCCAAGTGCTCAGGATCCGAATAGGCTTTAAATACGAGATCTCGTGGTGCATTGAAGATTCGCTCTATGACAAGAACTCGCTCTTCTACGTTAGTTGTCATACTTTTTGTTAATTTGTTTTCAGACATTTGAATTCCTCCTACCAAATTTTCGTAATAAGTGGTCCCAATTTTTCTGTAGGCATCTGCTTCGTCACAATCTTAGTCTTTACCTTGTAATTCATTCAAATAATCATCCAAACGATCGAATCGTTTATGCCAGACATGATGGAAAGATTCCAGCCAATTATCTAGATCTTGGAATGCTTGCTGTCGTAGCTTATAGATTCGACGATTAGCAATTGCTTGCACCTCGACGAGTCCAGATTGACTAAGTACACGAAGATGTTTGGAAGTTTGCGGTTGGAGAAGACCAAGTCGTTCTGCAATTTCTCCTACAGTGAGTGGGCCATCACGTAAAAGCTCAACAATATGTTGTCGGTTAGGCTCAGCAAGTGCATTCAAAGTTGTTGTGATTTTGACATCCATATTACCTTGCTCCTTTCACTTTAAATATAACGCATATAGAATATTCCTGCAAATGAATATATGTAAAAAACAGTTATTTATTTCCATCTATCTGAAATATAAAATAGTTATAAACGAAAAAGACCAAATCAAATGATTTGGTCAACGGAGTCTTGTTCAACTAGAGAAGCATCTATTTGAAGATATTTTTATCAACAAAAATTTATCTATAATACATCAATGAACCAAGAAAATATTCCTGGCTCATCGATATTATGACTATCTATACTAGTGTGTTGCACTTTTCTTAAAATTACTTCCTGACACATCCGCGACATTCTCAATCGCAACCAATGCTCTAGGATCTATTTCATGGGTAATTGAACGTAAAGTTGATAACTCAATTCGAGATACAATGGTATATATAATTTTCTTAGGCTCATTTGTATAAACGCCTTCACCATGAATATAAGTTATCCCTCTACCTAATTCCTTTATTAAAGCATCTGCAAGTACTTCAGGAATATCAGAAATAATTGTCACTGATTTTAATTCTTCCATACCCTCCACTACTATATCAATCATTTTGAAAGCAATATAATAAGTAATAATCGAGTACATTGCTGTCTCCCAGCTAAAAACTAGTAAAGCTGCAAGAATAAAAATGAAAACATTAATGATCATGATAAATTGTCCAACTGATACAGGACGTTTTTTACTAACGAGAATGGCTATAATCTCTGAGCCGTCTAAAGCACCACCAGTCCTAATAACTAAACCAACACCTGTTCCTAATATAACTGCACCTATAATCGTTGCTAAAAACAAATCATTTGTAAATGGTTCAAAATGATGTAAATAAGAAGTACTAGCTGATAAAACAATAACTCCATACAAAGTGTGCAGTGTAAACTTCATCCCGATTTTCTTATAACCAATTAATAGAAATGGCAAATTCAAGATAATTAGGAAGATGCTCATCGTTAGACCTGTTAATTCTGCTGCAATGATTGAAAGTCCGATAACGCCACCATCTAAAATATTGTTAGGAACTAAAAATAGTTCAAGTCCAATTGCAGCAATTATTGCACCAATTGTGATCATAATGATTTGTTTCACTTCTTTTAAGACACGTTTCTTCTTTTTCGTTACCACTTCTAACCAGACCTTTCATTATATGTATATACTCAAATTTCATCCCTTTTATCCATCTTTTTAGAAGATAAGAAGAACAAAACTAAAGCTTTATTTCCAAAATATCGATATTTTTCTGCAACCACTTTCTATTTGTTTGCTTTCATCAATAATAACTAATAAACTAATAAAGATAACCATTACGTTTGGAGGGATTCAATAGGGGCTGAGATTCTAAAAATTGGCGAAATAGTTGAAAGAACTAGGGTTACTAAAAGATCCTTGAAAAAGAGCGTTCCCCTTCAAATAATCATGATTATCATCGAAGTTTCAGTGAATATTTGTTCAATTTAAAAAATGCAAACTATGGTTTGTAAAAAATTTACTCTAATTAATTATATCCCATCGATCCTAAAAAAGGTAATTTTTAATATTATCAATGTTCCAATAAATGTATTCGTTTATGTAGTAGGAATAGGATGACTCTATTCGTATCTATTAAATTTGTATTGAAACATAATAATGTAGAATGAGATTTAAGTATTCCAGGAGGTGTAAGTCTTACATTTTGTAAGACTATTTATTGACAACTATAAATTTATTATTAATTGTTTTATTAATTGCATTAACAGGTTTTTTTGTAGCTACGGAATTTGCCATAGTAAGAATCAGAATGTCGAAGATAGACCAACTGATTGCAGAAGGAAAAAAAGGAGCAGTATCGGCCAAAAAAGTTGTTACCCACTTAGATGAATATCTCTCAGCCTGTCAGTTAGGGATAACTGTTACAGCTTTAGGACTTGGTTGGTTAGGTGAGCCTACTGTAGAAAAATTATTACATCCTTTATTTGATTATCTAAATTTCAGTGAATCGATCACACATATATTTTCATTTGGTATTGCCTTTGCAGTCGTTACATTTCTACATGTAGTTGTTGGGGAACTTGCCCCAAAGACAATTGCAATTCAAAAAACTGAGGCTGTTACACTTATGTTTGCCGTTCCAATCATTTGGTTCTATCGAATCTTGTATCCATTTATTTGGTTTCTAAATGGTTCTGCTCGTTTATTGGTAGGTTTTTTGGGACTTAAGCCTGCTTCCGAACAAGATGTTGCTCATTCTGAAGAAGAACTTCGTATCTTACTTTCAGAAAGCTTTAAGAGTGGAGCGATTAATAAAAACGAACTAAACTATGTGAATAATATCTTTGAATTTGACGAAAGAATAGCAAAAGAAATTATGGTACCGCGGACTGAAATTATCAGTATTTCAATTGATGAAACCCATGATGATGTATTAGATATCATTAAAACCGAACAATATACGCGTTACCCTGTAGTTGACGGTGACAAAGATAATATTATTGGATTTATAAATGCGAAGGAGTTCTTAACTTCAAATTATATGAATGAAAACCCAAATATACCTATCACACTCGACTCAATTACCAATCCTGTTATTCATGTTATCGAATCTGTTCCAATTCATGACTTACTAGTAAAAATGCAAAAAGAACGTACCCATATAGCTATTCTTATAGATGAATATGGTGGTACCTCTGGTTTAGTAACAGTCGAAGATATTTTAGAAGAAATCGTTGGAGAAATTAGAGATGAGTTCGATGAAGATGAAGTACCAGAGATTCGAAAAATTGACACGGATCATTATATTCTAGACGCAAAAATCCTGTTAGAAGATGTCAATGATTTGCTTGGAATTCATTTAAATGATGAAGAAATCGACACCTTAGGTGGTTGGATCCTCACCCAAAATATTGATGTGAAAACTGGTACAGAAGTTGAAGTTGAAGGTTACTTTTTCAAGGTTCATAAAATTGATGGCCGTCATATTCAGTATCTTGAAGTTAAACATTCTTACTAATATATTGGACATTTTTATTAAGAGATTTTATCTACGTTTTACCCTTTGACATTCCAAATAGATAACACGATAAGTCACTGGATTTTTCAGTGACTTTTATTTTGAGCACAACGAAAGGCTAAATACGTAAAACAGTACTTATTACGAAAATAGCCAATTATTTAGAAAATAGATGGTAGGTGTAGATGATGTTTATGATTATCGCATTATTTTTAGTAGCAGGATTAGCGGAAATTGGTGGTGGTTATTTAATTTGGTTGTGGTTACGAGAAGGAAAACCATTTTATTTCGGAATTGCTGGTGGAGTCGCTTTAGCATTATACGGAATGATAGCTACCTTGCAAACATTTCCTTCTTTCGGTAGGGTCTATGCTGCGTATGGTGGAGTTTTTATTATTCTTTCGATCCTTTGGGGGTGGGGAGTAGATAAGAAAACACCAGATACATACGATTTAATTGGTGCAGCAATTTGCTTAGTTGGAGTTTCTGTTATGCTTCTACCATCAAGGCAATAAAAGGGAAGTCAGTGACTTCCCTTTTATTTATCGGGCCCCTAACAGATCGTTGTTTTCTTCATCATCACAGGACTCTTTCCGTAAAATTACCATAAGCTTACAAACAACAAACTTTAGTAAAGAGAATAATTAGTTAACAACAACTACTTGCACCTAACAAAACTAACCCAACACCTTCTTGAGTTTCTTCTTTGTCTAGTGTTAATTCATCTGTTCCAGATAGTTGTGAATCGATTGCGACTTTGATTCCATTAATGGTTTCAACGGTATCAGCTTCTTGTGGGCTATCTAAAGAAATTGTAAACTGTGGACCACAGCAACCGGCAACAGAAGTGAGACGGATTCCTTCTGAGTCCTTTTCAAGTAAAAAGTTTTCTAACAGACCTTTAGCTCCATCGGTTATGTTCATTATTTTCTCCCCAATACTTATGAATTTGGATAGATTCTTTTTAATGTTTCCTTCATCTCAGGTTTTACATTAATGTTTGGTCGGGCAGTCTTTGCCATCTCTTCTGCTTCTTCAATTGTCTTTGCTTTACCCAAAGCTAAAAGTGTGCCGATCGCAACAGTACCTGTACGATTACTACCTCCTTGGCAGTGAAAATAAACATTTTTCCCTTCGTTATATGCATTTACTACAAGGTCAATTGATTTCTTAACCGATTCATCCTGTTGATCTTCGTCATCAACAATTGGACTATGTACACGATTATACGGTGATTTTTCTTTGTCTGAATTTGCTCTTAAATCAAATGCAATATCGACTTCTTCGTTTTCCATTACCTCATCAATATCACCTGCACCACCGATATAAATACGATCTTTCAATAATTCATGATAATTAGTTGCTGCTGTCATATTATCCCTCCTATTTCTAAGACAAACTTCTTATAACTTTTTTATTTTATGCTCTCCATACTCTTTCATTCGATCATAACCAATCTTCTCTTCACTAATCCAAGGGATAATTGCAGTACGAGTTGCTAACTGCTCGCTAACCTTTTTAATCCACCTTTTTTCAGATTCCGATCTTCCCTTTAAAATAGGATCTTGAGTTTTTGAAGCCAAAAGGCTTTGATTGATCACCCACCAATCCGGTTGAATCTCTGCCCGTTTTAAATCCTCTTGAAGCCTCGCAGCTTCTAAAACAGGTGTTGTTTCAGCTAAGGTAACAATAACAACACTCGTTTCTTCTGGATTTCTTAACCTTGGAAGTAATTGGCTCACACTTTTAGGTACTTCTCCAGTGGAACGAGCAAGTTCTTTATGGTAATTCTGTGCTGAATCTAACAACAATAGCGTATGTCCCGTCGGTGCTGTATCAATTACAACAATCTGTTGCTGTGAGATTGCAACAACTTCTGCAAATGCTCGAAAAACAGCTATTTCTTCTGTGCAAGGTGAATTTAAGTCTTCTTGTAGGTAAGCAATACCTTCATCATCAAGTTCATCACTCACTCTTGAAAGTACTTCCCTCTTGTACTTTTCTACTTCCTCAAATGGATGAATCGCACTAATCGTTAGGTCCTTATTTTTTTCATTATTATCAAACAAATCATAAATATGTGAAGCAGGATCTGTTGTTGTTAAATGAACTTGATGTCCCTTTTCTACAAGTCCAACTGCAATTGCTGATGCAACCGTCGTTTTTCCTACTCCACCTTTTCCCATAGTAAAGATAATCCTTTTGTTTTTTCGAGAAAAATCTTCTATCATCACATCTAATTCATTTAATTCAGCATCAAATTCTACATTACAAATAACTTCTGAATCTAATAAAGTGTATTGGTTAAATAAATTTCGAAGGTTATCAATACCTGTTAAGGAATAAGAAACAAACGGTAATGAATAAATAGGATTTTGTTTTAAATCTTCTGGAATGTAGGTCAGTGACTTTCTCTGTCGATGATAAAAAGCAGAAGAAACGTCATCATCTTCAAGATAGGATTGTAATAAACCATTGATTATCAGTGTTTGGTTTCTGATCCCGATTGCTTTTAACTCAATTGATGCACGGTTTGCTTCGTTTATAGAAGAAATTTCTGGTTTAGAAACTAATAATAATGTAGTTTTTGTTGCGTCAGATAACGCTTCAACCGTTTTGGAATATAAATCTTTTTTTTCTCCCAATCTTGATTCAGGACCTAAACATGAAGCACCATGTGTACTTTCTTTTAAAAATCCACTCCATGCTGTTGGAAGTTGTAATAGTCTTAACGTATGTCCAGTTGGTGCAGTATCAAAAATGATGTGATGATACTCATTGACAATTGATTCATCCGCTAACAAACTCGTAAATTCATCGAATGCTGCTATTTCTACTGTACATGCACCAGATAATTGTTCTTCCATTGTAGCTATGACTGATTCAGGTAATTTACCTCGATAAGGTCCAACGACTGTTTCCCTATATTCTTTGGCTGCTTCTTCTGGGTCTAAATTACTTACAAAAAGATTAGGTACGTTTGGAATTGATTTTGGTGTATTTGATAATTCTATTTCTAATACATCCTGTAAATTTGAAGCTGGATCTGTACTGACAAGCAATACCTTTTTTCCTTCATCAGCTAATGCTAAAGCGGATGCACAGGCAGTAGATGTTTTTCCTACTCCACCTTTTCCTGTGAAAAATAAAAATGGTGTATTGATTGCATTTTTCGGATTAAAAGGCTGATACACGTTATCCCTTCTTCCTCTGTATTACAATTGCTTTAAATCAATCGATAATCGCATCTTTGGTTTTTCTTTTAACAATTCTGGATCAACACCAAACCACTCAGACAATTCTACATTTGATGGATATTCTCCCACTTTTTTAACTTTGTTATGAACAAGGGTTACAGGTAGAGCATCTGGACCCTTTTCATTAAGTAGCTGAGCTATTTCACTTTTCTCTAAAAAAGCAGCTGGTTCATTTGTAAGGTTATACCGGATAATTTCAAAACCCTTTTTTTCAAGTGAATACACAGCTGAAGCTACACGTGTTAATTCTGGATCAACACTAGGGCCACATACTCCTGTTGAACAACACATCGCAGGGTCAAATATTTCTACTTTCATAAATCGTTGCATCCCCTTTCATAAGAATATACAAATACAGATAAAGCCAAGAGGGTTCTCACGGCTTTATCTTTGTACTTATTCTCCAGTTTTCGCAAAACGTTCAATTCTATCGCCAATTTCATCACGAACACGACCAAAGAATGCCCATTTTTCTTCTTCTGTCCCCTCCGCTTTAGCTGGGTCATCAAAGCCCCAGTGTACACGTTTGATATGAGGAGGTGTCACTGGGCAATTGTCTGCTGCATGACCGCAAAGTGTTACGATTAAATCAGCATTATTTAAAATTTCTTTGTCAATCACATCTGACGTTTGCTTAGAAATATCAATTCCTGTTTCTTTCATTGCTTTCACTGCATTTGGGTTTAATCCATGAGCTTCTAACCCTGCACTCTTTACTTCCCACTCATTACTTAAGTGTTTTTTTGCCCAACCTTCTGCCATTTGGCTTCTACAAGAATTGCCCGTACATAAAAAATAAATTGTTTTTTTAGACATGTTAATTTCTCCTTTTTAAATAAGATTAATGGATGATAAGTAACCAAATATATAAACCAACAAGCGTGATAAATAATGTTGGAATGGTTAAGATAATTCCAGTCTTAAAGTAAGTGCCCCATGAAATCTTCACACCTTTTAAGGATAAGACATGAAGCCATAGTAACGTGGCTAGTGAACCAATCGGTGTAATCTTCGGTCCTAAATCAGATCCAATCACATTTGCATAAATAAGGGCTTCTCTCAATACACCAGTGGTATTTGTATCAGAAATTGCAAGTGCATCAATCATTACGGTTGGCATGTTATTCATAACAGAAGATAAAATTGCCGCGATAAAGCCCATCCCCACTGTTGCAGCAAATAGACCTTGATCAGCTGCTACTTGGATTAAATCCGATAAAATGTTCGTTAACCCTACATTCCTTAGACTGTAAACCACAACATACATTCCAATTGAGAAAAACACAATTGCCCAAGGCGCACCTTTTATAACGGTTCTTGTGTTAACAGCTTTACTTCTTTTCGCCATAAATAGGAAGAATATAGCAACAATACCTGCAATGATCGAAACCGGAACCCCAATGAATTCACTCGCAAAATAGCCAACAAGTAAGATGCCTAAAACGACCCAAGATAATTTGAACATCTTTTGATCACGGATTGCTTCAACCGGCTTTTTTAATTGAGTCATGTCATAATCTTTTGGGATACTTTTTCGGAAAAAGAGATATAACACTAAAATACTTGCACCTAATGAGAAAAAGTTAGGAATAATCATTCTCGATGCAAATTCAACAAATCCGATATCGAAGAAATCGGCTGATACAATATTAACTAAGTTACTCACTACTAATGGGAGTGAAGTTGTATCAGCAATGAATCCACTAGCCATAATAAATGGGAATACCATTTTTTCATTGAAATTTAAATTCCTTACCATTGCTAATACAATCGGTGTAAGAATTAATGCTGCACCATCATTAGCAAAAAATGCAGCAACAATGGCCCCAAGAATACTTACATATACAAACATTTTGAGGCCGTTTCCTTTTGCAGCTCTTGCCATATGTAAAGCGGACCACTCGAAAAAGCCGATTTCATCTAAAATTAATGAAATGATAATGATTGCAATAAAGGCCAATGTTGCATTCCAAACAATTGATGTAACGTCAATGACATCTTTAAAATCAACAACACCTACAAGAAGAGCTAGTACTGCTCCACCACATGCAGACCAACCAATTGATAAGCCTTTCGGTTGCCATATAACAAGTGTCAGTGTGAGTATAAAGATCAATGATGCCAGAATGACTGATGTCATATTAATACCTCCATTTATTCACAAGAAATTCGTAAGCCTTGTGCTTCTAATTCTTTTATTCGATAATCTTGATTTGGTAGGGGTTGAAGGATAGTCTGAACAAATGGATAATAATCACTCGTTTTATTTAATGAATAAATAATCCATTGACCTTTTCTCGCTTCTTTAACAATACCTGCATCCTTCAATTTACGGAGATGTTGACTGATTGCAGGCTGACTAGTCTTAAAGACCTCAACAAACTCACATACACAACATTCATTTGAATCTAACATCTTTACCATTGTTAATCTCGTTTTATCACCTAAAAGTTTAAAAATTGTTGCAGCACTTTCAAGATTAATATTCGTATTCACCATCTTTTCACACCTCACAATTCATCTGTAAATCACTATATAATAATTTACTTATATATTCAATAGATATAGAGAATTTAATACTATCTTTCTCTATTTTCTCATCCCTATACAAAAAGCCACTGAATAATCCAGTGACTTTGATGTTCTATAAATATTTTCGTGAAATTGTTTTTCCATCATAGGTGAATAACACTGGTTTATCCTCTAACACACTCTCCATATGAACTGGACGACCCCAAAGCTGATGAACATATGGAAGGACCTTTTCTAAATATTTTAGATCTAACTCAATATCCTCAAACCAATGCTTTAAATAAAGTTCATTATTTTTTAAGTAGTCTCCATCATTAACCGTTATATAAGGAAATCCTCCATTTACACGCATACTTACTAACTGATCACGCACTGATTCCCACTCTTTATCAACAATTTTATAATCCCGGCCTTTTTTCTGAAATAAATACATATCTTCACGCATGATCAGGTCTTTTGTTAAATAGTTACGAATAAACGATATATCGGACTCAACCTCACGAACCTCGAACATTTTTTCCCTGCCAGAATCAGGCTTCGCACCAAACATTTTCATATTTTCAGTCGGATTATTATAGCGCTCTTCAATATCCTCAAAGATTTTCAAGCCTAAATAATAAGGATTTATACTTGTTTTTGACGGTTGAACAACCCCTGAGTTAAGTTTAGCAAACTCGATTGACTCATCAGAAGTTAAATCGAGTTCACGAATGATTCGTTGATGCCAGTACGAAGCCCAGCCTTCATTCATGATCTTCGTCTCTAGCTGTGGCCAGAAATAGAGCATTTCCTCACGCATCATCGTTAAGATATCACGTTGCCAATCCTCTAGCTCTCTACTATATTCTTCGATGAATAGAAGAATATCCTTTTCAGGAGAAGGTGGAAATTTACGTTTCACTTTTTTAGGAGATTGCTTGTGTTCCTTCTTTTTATCAAGATCCCAGAGATCGTCATAAGGTGTTGCGGATTTCACTTCCTCTTTCTCCTCATCGAAATCAATATCATCTTTTGACCAGGATAGTTTTGGACGTACAAGTGATGGATCAATATGTTCTTGAATTGAAAGCACTGCATCTAAAAAGGTTTCTACTGCTTGTCGACCATACTCGATTTCATACTGCTTGATTCGCTCCGCAGTTGCCGCCATACTTTCGACCATCTCACGTTTTGTATTACTAAATCGTGCATTATTTTTAAAGAAGTCGCAATGTGCAAGCACATGTGCAACAATTAATTTATTTTGTATTAAGGCGTTTGTATCTAATAAAAATGCGTAGCAAGGATCTGAATTAATGACTAGCTCGTAAATTTTACTTAAACCTAGATCATATTGCAGCTTCATTTTGTGGAATTGTTTTCCAAAACTCCAATGTGAAAACCTTGTTGGCATACCATAAGCACCAAATGTATAAATAATATCGGCAGGACATATCTCGTATCTCATTGGATAAAAATCTAGCCCAAACCCCTTTGCAACCTCTGTTATTTCGCCTATTGCATAGTTAAGGGCCTTTTGATCAGCATCTTTCATGGTCTCCCCCCCAAGTTTTCTTTAACATAATGTATGAGACTTAGTCCGAAAAGATGCTAACGGACAAGTTGTGAAGGGTGTAACTAACCATGTAGACTAGTTTTTCAAGTAAGAGATTTCACTTTGTCATCCAGAGCTATTAATGTAGGTAGTGTAAAATGAATGTCAAAAGAAAATGCAAGTCCCAAGTAGAATTTAGGGACTTGCATTTATTATAATTTTTCATTTTATTTTTATTCCATGTTCGACACTAGGGCATTTTTATTAAAATCGTTTACGTCCTTACACTTCTTGAAGATCGTTTAAATTAATAGCTGGTCCGAAGAATTCAAAGTGAATGTTTTCTTCTTTCACGCCAAGTTTTTCTAAATTCGCAATTGTATTTTTCATGAACGCTACTGGTCCACAAATATAAAACGATGCTTGCGTATCAGGAACTAGATTTTGAAGCTTTTCGAAATCCAAATATCCCTCAGCATCGAATTTTTTACTATCTCTATCTAAAGCTGATGGGTTTTCATAGATGAAAAATTTACGGGCATTCGATAATTGTTTCACCGTATCTAGGACTTCATCATTGAATGCATGAACTTCACTATTTTTTGCAGCATGGATAAACGTCACATTCCGATCTGATTTGCTATCAGCCACTCGCTTTATCATGCTCATCATTGGTGTGATTCCGACCCCACCACTAATTAGATAAAGTGGATTCGTATTTGTTTCATCAAGAACAAAATCTCCAGAAGGTGCAGTTAGTTCAATTATGTCATTCTCATTCACATGATCATGCAGATAATTAGATACCTTCCCAAGCGTCGTAGGTTCTACTCCTTCTTTCTTAACTGATATTCTCAAGTGATTTTTACCTGGCGCATCGGATAAACTATATTGGCGATTAAGTAAATATTCCTCACCATCAACTGTTAAACGAACGGTTACGTATTGACCTGGTTGGAAGGATAGTACATCATTTTTATCCTCAGGTTGTAAATAAAAAGAAGTAATTAATGCACTTTCTTTCACCTTTTTCATTACTTTAAACGATTTGAAACCTTCCCATTTTTGCTGTTTTGCCTCTGCATACATTTCTGTCTCGATATCAATAAATACTTGGGCAATCACTTGATACGCTTCTCCCCAAGCTTGAATGACCTCTGGTGTTGCGCCATCACCTAGGACATCCTTAATCGCTTTTAGCAAAAATTCTCCAACTATAGGATAATGCTCTTTTTTCACAGATAAACTTCGGTGTTTATGAGCAATTTGCTTAACTGCAGGAAGAAGCACTTCAAGTTGATCAATATAAGTTGCAGCAGCATATACAGTGTTAGCTAAAGCTGTTTGCTGGCGTCCTTGCTCTTGATTCGCATGATTAAATATATTCAATAATTCTGGATGTGCTTCAAACAATGTTTTGTAAAAGTATGATGTAATCTCTACGCCACGCTCCGCTAAAATTGGTGCAGTTGACTTCACTATTTTAATTGTATTTTCAGATAACATAAAACCAGCCCCTAAAGATGTATTTTAAATATATCTTTATAATAGCCCTTTCAATATTAAAAGCAATATATAAAATACATCTTTAATAAAGATGTCACATTCGGGTCCTAAAATGAAAGAAATTTGAATGAATTGTGGTAAGATATAAGAAACTTCCTACAAAGGGGGAGAACTTCTTTTATAAAATGCGAGGTCAATCATGCGATTAACAAATTATACTGATTACTCACTAAGAGTTTTAATATATTTAGCAACTAAACCTAGCGGTGAGCTTTCGAATATTAAAGAAATAGCCGAAAGCTATAATATTTCAAAAAATCACTTGATGAAGGTTACCTTCGAATTAGGTAAAATGAATGTGATAGAGACGATTCGTGGACGTAATGGTGGTATTCGGTTAGCACATTCTCCGGAGGACATTAATATCGGTCAAATCGTTCGTAGAACTGAGGAAGACTTTCGGCTAGTCGAATGTTTTGATGATGACCATAATCAATGCATCATATCGCCAGCCTGTGGCCTAAAACACGTCCTTAACAAAGCATTACAGGCTTATCTTAACGTGCTTGACCAGTACACATTATCTGATTTAGTTATTAATCAACATTCACTTTTAGCTTATTTTTCCATAAATAAAGAATGAGATAACGGTGACTCATAAGGATCAGTCCCCCCCTCCAAACCCATATAAATAGCCTTTCAATTAGCCAAAAGCCGATATATTGAGAATGAGGGGTATAAGGTTCTGTCCCTCTTACAAGCCCAATGTATCAACCCTTTCTATTAATCAAGTGCCAATAAATTGAGTTTGAGGGGCCTGACCCATTGAGTCAGCGCCTTCTTTTTTTTCTGCATTCACTGTTATAAGTTTTCCTGTTTTCGGATTAAACACGACTTGAACGTTTTCAATAAATACTTCTTCTTTGTCTTTCACCTTAACATGAAATATATCTTTGGATTCTTCATCATTTACTGCTTCACGCTTTACGTATTTATAATCAATTAACTGTGCCTCAGGATACTTATCCTTTATTGTTGAAAGGGCAATTCGACTCCACTTTTCATAATCAATATTAACCACTTCATTCTGTTCTCCATATGCTTTTATACCTGCTGTCAAAAGAATCGTTAGTGCTATGAATGTAAAAAAAACCTTTGATAGTGAGATCGACTTCATATTATCCTCCCTGAAATACATCTTAAAAATTAATGTGCCCTTTTTAATCAGGGTATATGCTCATTAGCTCATTTCAAATTAGTACATTGGACCAAACTCGTAAAAATCGGCACTAGGATTTTTACCATTGAAATCCTTCTTCAAAGAAAATGACAATATATTTAACGAAATGAGTAATGCTCATTTCAAATTAGTACATCGGACCAAACTCGTAAAAAT